>JADFCT010000167.1 GCA_017161665.1 Candidatus Sumerlaeota bacterium | reverse complement strand
AGACCGACGCAAATCGTCCAGCGCCACGCGGCCAGGGTCGGTGACGGTTCGTCGATGTACACATGCAGATACAAGACGTTTTCAATCGTCGCAAACGCAAGCCCACCGGCCAGCGCGCACAGGATGATCTGAAGCGGCGTTCGGAACAGGTAGGGGCGTTTCTCGACAATCCAATACGGAAACAGGGTTTTGGCAATTTCTTCGGCGACCGGCGCCACCGTGACGGCCGTGAGCCATCCCCAGGCCAGATCGCTTTCGGCCAGGGCGTTCATGAACAGACTGAACACCGCAAACGGTCCGGCAGCGAGGGCTATCAGGGCTGTCAGGCCCCACGTCGTCCCCTCGGAGGTTTCCGCCCGCCGCCGCATCAGCCAGTCGGCATACACGTGCGGCGGCGGGGGCGATCCGTTTTGCCCCGCCGTCAGCGTGGGCTCATCCCAGACGGTATGTTCCACCCATTCGTCTTCCACGGCCGTTGACGACGGTACCCGGCGTAGCGCCCAATCCGCTTTTTCCTCGCTGCTGTCCAACTCGAACGGAGCGCCGCTGAGGTGGGGTTCATCAAAGACGGAGTCCTGGCGATTCCGGCGGGTCATGAGGCCATGGGCCTCGGGCTATGGGTTTCGATGCGATAGGCCGTGCCGCTGGCCAGCACGGCAATGGCGACCATTTGGTTATTTTTCTTGTTTTGGATTCCGTATATATTTGTCGCTTCGACGCGCAGATTACAGACGGCGTTGCAACGGGAGCGGGCCGCCTCTTCCATCATACGGAGGATGGCCTCACGGCGGGCGCGTTCGAGCAGGGGATTAAAACTACCCAACTCGCCGCCGAAAAGTTTCCGAAATCCGGCAAAAAAACTCTTCAGATAGTCCGCGGTTATGACGGCGTGTCCGACCACCATCTGCGCATTCGGCTCGGCGGCCACGGGCGCGAAAAAAGACTTCAGATTCGTAACTTGCATGTAGGACAGTTGCGCTTCCCGCTGGCGGATGGCGGCAAAGTGTGACCGTTCGTTCGCGCCACCGATCACCAATCCCAGCATCAGGAGTAAGCCGATAATGAGGAAGGGAAAGAGAATCCCGATCATCTGTTCCATAACCGTGTCCTTTCGATCAGGCGACGGGTTCCACGACCACGGCGGTGCCGTAGGCGTACAGTTCCGCCGCGCCGCTGGTGACCGCGCTCGTGCTGAAGCGGACATTGACAATGGCGTTGGCGCCGAGTTCTGTCGCCTGGCCCATCATTCGCAGGACGGCTTGTCGGCGGGCTTCCGTCAGGAGTTCCGTATAGCCGGACAGTTCGCCCCCGACCAGGTTTTTCAGTCCCGCCGCGATGTCCCGTCCGATATGCTTGGCGCGCACCGTGTTGCCCTGAACGATTCCCCGGGATTCGACGATCCGCATGTTGGGGATGGTTTCCGTGTTGACGACGATCATGAGTGTCTCTCTTTCTCCAAAAATCGCCCTGCAAATTCTCAAATGATGGACCGGGTTCCCTCCAATCGCCCCACAATGCGATAGAAGGATTCGAACACCGTAATATCTTCAAAGTAGATGCGATAGCGGTAGGCCATCCATTGCCCTTTCCGACTGGCCTGTTCGGTCAGGCCGTGGACCGCGTCCGATCCTGTCGCCTCGGTCACGGCGGCCTGGAGCCGGCTTTTGTATTCCTGGGTTGCGGCGCCGATCACCGAGATCCGCACGACAGCCGGGAGGTTCATGGCTTCGGCCAGCCCATCGGGATCGGTGAAAAAAGAGTCCGTCATGGCGCCTGTTCCGCCTCTCTCACCGGCGCGGGTGGTGTGACGGCCATCGATTGGAAACCCGGCAGGGGGAAGGTGGCGCTGTGGTCGATCCTCGCCGGCCGGGGATGGAAGGAGCGGTCAATCAACAATTCAAAGTCGGGCGCCGGAGACAAAGCGATTTCGATCGGCTGTAGAGGCTGAGACACGGTCCGAAAAGTCAGGCGACATAAACTCAGGTCGAGACGGCTGTTATCAAAGGGACTCGTCCCGGTAATGTAGTACTGAACAGGCGGCAGGGATGCTCGAAGGGATCGGGGGGGTGGGGGCGGGGCGCGAAGGGCCTCGGGAGGCGCGTCGGCCAAGTCGCCGGATTGAAGCGGCCATTCGAGAGACAGAAGCGTCGAATCATAATGCAGCGCGAATCCGTAAGCCTGGATCGCTGGTTCGCGAACGCCCCGAATGGCCACATCGACGGAAAAGGTTTCGCCGACGACATAGGGAAGCCCTGTGACACGTTCCGTGCGGAGAATGATGGAGGTGTTCTCCACGGGGAGTGGGGGAGCGACGGGCGCCTCGGGGGCGGATGCATTGGGCGAAGGCGTCGCCGCCGGGGGGGCGTCCAGCGATTTCGTCGCGGCCGGAGTGGGAGCCGATCCGTCAGCGGATGAACCATCAGAGCCCTCGCAACTGACGAATCCGAGGGCCGTGGCCAACAGCAGGCTCAAGAGCGTTTTTTTCCACATGCGAAACATAATGGCTGCGCCTGGATGAGTTTCCCAATAGTCAGGGAACCCACTTTAATTTAAAACCGGTTCAGAGTCAATCGCTATAGCGCATGAATTGGCGCGGCTCGGTGGATTGACTAACCCGATGTGAGCGAACATGGAAACATGTCGGGGCGATGGCCTCCTCCCGAATAGCGCAAAGTTTGGCTCCATGGTGAACCAGCGCGTCGCATCCGTCATTGAGACTGGGCGCATGGGCCAGGTGTGTGTCGCCCATGGCGACGACGTGTGGCCATGGTGAGAACGTCCTCGCTTTTTGTCCACACCCTGTTCATGGGCGATTTTTGAGACCAGATATGGTGGAAATAGATGGCACAGCTGCGCCCGAACTGTATACTTGCAACGAACCGACTTGTGAGACATGGCATTTTCTTTTTCGGAAAAAATCGCGTGTTTTTGAATGAAAGAATGCGACTCACCATCCGGCTCCTTCGCCAGCCTTATGGGATGGCTGCGATATGATTTTGCGAATAAGTTATCCATGGCCATAAAAATGGACACAACAAATGAGGAAAAGAGCGTCGGGGCGCGGTGGATTCTTTTTTTTCGAACCATGAAGAATAGAAGGACAAGAAGGTGGTTGCGCTTATCGCCAAGGCGCGAAGGCGCAAAACGAGCCGGGGGCGGCACGATGGCTGCTTTTTCAAACGTCAAGTTGCAAAGGCGCGAAGACGCAAAGAACTGAGGGGCGTGGCGTCGCTGTCCGAACAGGCCCGCCCCCCAGGAGCCATACATCAGCCAAGCCCCGGTAGGGGCGGCACATAATAGCCCAGGGTGGAGCGACCGATAGGGAGCGGAGCCCTGGGTCAGAGAAAAAACGACTGAGGCGCCGGCGCGCTTTTTGCCGCGCCGCGCGCAAAAAGCGTGACGGCGCCGACGGCCGTCCGTCAGAGATTCCAAATTTTCGAACGCGTTCTCAAACGAAGCATCCCTTTTGAGGCTGGTCAGCGCGGTCCGCATGGAGATCAGCGTGCATTTGGAAACCGGAAAAGGTCTATTTGAATCCAGAGGAGGATGACTGAATCATATAATGAAATATAGATAAATTGTGTTTTCGTATCCCCATAAAGTGGTTAACATTAGATGCCACGGAAAATTGAAAAGGCGACTCATTGGGGCGGAATAAGAGGGCGACACTGCGAACAGCCGCGCACTTGCCTGGCGCCCTTTGTTCGTATTGGCGGCGCTGATGTGCGCGTTACCCAGCCATGCAATCCTCACCCCAAGCCACCCACGCGCAATCCGTTTTCTGTCAACGAAAACAGGGAGAACTGCTCGATGAAGACTCAAAAAACACTTGCCAGAATCTCGCGGTTGGGGATGTGTCTTGCCGCGCTCCTGTTGGCGGGATGCGCCATGCTACAGAGCAGCACAACAGAAAAAGAGGATCGAGAGCGCCAGCTGCAAGGTGCGGAGGTTGGCGAGCGAGTTACCTTGGCGGAACTGGACGAACTCACCCGCGCCTTCGCCGACCGCTACGTCGGCTTGCTCTATTCAGTTTGCGATGCTTTGAAGGAGAATAATCCTGATCCGGCGCAGCGCCAAGCGGCACAGATGCTTCTTGTGGACAACGCCAACAACGTTTACGACATCGCCAGTAACGCCGACGCGTTCACTCGCGTGCTGGATTTGGTGGTGGTCACGACATTGGTCAGTCAGGAGTGGGATGACGAAGGCCGGGCCGTGGCGGTGTTCGGCAAGCGAGGTCAGGCGCTGGCCGACGCTCTGTCTCATGCCAGAGCGGAATCGCGGATGCTCGCCGCTCGTGTGCTCACCGCCGAACAATTCGACATTCTTGACTCTCTGCTGCGGGACTGGCGACAAGAGAACCCGAAAGTCGTTCGCGCCTCGTTTGTTCGCTTCTCAAACTTCGCCATCGGGCGGGGCAGATCGGCAGCCGCCCAGATACTCGAGGCCCGGGGCCTCTTCGCCGAAATCGCAGAAGCGGGGCAGGCCGTCGACGAGGTACGACTGCTCGGCGAGCGATTGTTCTTTCGGCTCAAACGCGAGTCCACGCTGCTCCGGTGGCAAGCGGCGGCGATAACGAGCGATTTGGTCGCCACCCCTGAATTCACCACGGCTTTTGCCGACGTGCATTCCGTGCCCGATCAGATCGAACAACTTTTCGCAAACATCGCGGCTGAGCGGCAAGCCATCCTCACAGGGATCGATGACCGTTTGCAGCGTGCGGATGCGACAATCGCCAACGTGCAGGTCGCAATAAAGGAGGCAAGCACGTTCGTCGTTTCGCTGAAACCAGCGGGCGAATCATTCAACGAGGTGCTCACGACGGCGGATACTCTGCTTGCTCGATATGCGGCCTTGGATCGATCGAAGACGGGCAAGGAGGGGCATCCCTTTGACATCCGCGAGTACGAGCAGATGGCCAAAGAAGTGAATCTCGCCACGGAGAGAATGAACGAGTTGCTCACGACGACGGAACACCTGCTAGGATCGCCAGAGTTGACACACGGGATACAGGAGGTGAATGATTCGGTCGACGATCTGATCATGACGGTGGCCGATCACAGCCAGGTTGTGATGAATGCCTTTTTCTGGCGCGCCTGCGCCTTGATGGGTGTGCTATTCGGGATGCTTATCGTGTACCGAGTTATTTCACTCTTGCTCATGCGGAAATTTGAAAAGGGGCTGGCTGCCCGATAGGAAGTCAACCACGCCAGCCCACCGATTAACGTCCAAGCCGACGCCTTCCCGCAAGGGTGCGCCTGAACCGAGACCGCTAATCGATAGGGACGCGCCCCCCCACGCATAAGAAGGAATAAAACGAATCTCTGGTGAGAATCATTCCGAACAAACACTTTTTTGCCAGAGGGTGGAGCGGGTCGGCGAATCCCCCCTGAATGCTTTCCATTTTTTCTTGAAGTCCTGAATCCAATCTTCCCGGCGCGATTTTTGCCGCGCAGCGCGCAAAAAAATCGTGACGGCGCCATGGGCAAGGCGCCCATGGCGCTTCCAGGCCCGCTTCCAATTGTCGGACGGGTCTTAGCCCAGCAATTTCTTTTTTTTGATTTTTTCGACCAGCGTAGTGCGTTTGATGTTGAGCAGTTGGGCGGCACGGTTCTTGACGCCGTCCGATTTTTCGAGGGCTTTCAGGATCAGGTCCGTCTCAAACTGATCGACGAGTTGATTGAGATCGACGCCAGTGTCGGGGAAGAATCCAGCCGTGGGGGTTGGCGCGCTGAGGGGAGCGGCCCCCTGAAATTTTTCCGGCAGTTCTTTGACCCCTACTGTTTTGCCGTTGTGGATGATGGCGCATCGCTCAATCAGGTTTTCCAGTTCGCGCACGTTGCCGGGCCAGTCATGCCGGCGCAGGGCGTCCAGGGCTTCGTCGGTGAATCCGGCGATGCGGCGTCCCCGTTCAATGTGGACACATTCGGTAAAGTAGCCGATCAGTAAATCCAGGTCCGTGTCGATGCGATCGCGCAGGGGAGGTAGCGTGATGGGAATGACATTGAGGCGATAGTACAAGTCTTCCCGAAATTCATTGCTGGCGACGAGATCTTCGAGATTCCTGTTCGTCGCGGCGACGACGCGGACATTCACGACGCTGGTCTTGGTAGCCCCAACGGGTTCAAAAGTGCCTTCCTGAAGAACGCGGAGGAGACGAACCTGGAGTTGGGGGGGCATTTCGCCCACTTCATCCAGAAAAATGGTTCCGCGATGGGCCAGTTGAAAACGCCCCGGGCGATTGCTGATGGCGCCGGTGAAAGCGCCGCGCACGTGGCCAAAGAGTTCGCTTTCCAGAAGGGTATCGGGCAGGGCGCCGCAATTGACGGGGATCATCGCCTCATTTGCGCGCTTGCTGGCCAGATGGATCGTCTGCGCCACGAGTTCCTTCCCCGTGCCGCTTTCGCCCAGAATTAAAACCGTCGAATCGCTGTCAGCGACGGCCATGACCAGTTCGAAAACATTTTTCATTTGCGGCGACTCGCCGATCATCATCGTGCGCGGATCAAATGGGGCGTCGGAAGCGGGGGGGATGGTGGCCAGGCTTTCACGCGCCGCGTCGCGGGCTCGGCGTACAATTTGCAGGAGTTCGGAGGTCTGGATGGGTTTGACGATATAATCATAGGCGCCACAGCGGAGGGCTTCCACGGCGCTGTCCAGCGCGCCATGGCCCGTGGCCAGAATCCCTTTTGTGGGCAGTTTTTTTTCGTTTATGAATTTCAATACATCCAGACCATCGGCGTTCGGCATCCGCAAATCGACGATACAGACCGAGTAGGGCTTTGAATTCAGGAGTTCAATGGCCCTTTCGCCATCATGGGCGATATCCACCCGCGTGTCTTCAGACGTCAATAATCCGGCGTATAATTCGCAGATATTCGGCTCGTCATCGGCGATGAGGATGTTTTCTTTTTGACGCGTCATGGTCCGGAAACTCCAATAATGTGGGAATATTGACGCTGATCAGGGAAGAATTCAATGGAATAAATGCGACGCCTTGATAGAATTGCAAAACGTGAAAGGGGAAATCAACAATAAAATCAGCAATTCTCGAATTATTTCTGCGAGTTAGCCGGGCGCCGAAATCATGACGACATATTTTGTTTGTTGGATTTTCGGATATGTCGCAATTGTCCAGCGGCGGATTAATGACGTCATCAGGTTGACGAATCCGGCTTCCGGGGGGGCGATGAATGGGAGGATGGCAGGGACGAAAAGTAGGGAGACTGAACCGGGGCCATGCGGCGAATGAGGCGTTCATTGAACCGGGCGGCTGTATTGATCCCCTGATTTTTCATCATCTGATTGAGAACCACCGTTTCAACAATGATGCTCAGGTTGCGCCCCGGTTCGACGGGGAGAATATATTCGGGGACCAGGATTCCCAGGATCCGGGTGAAGCGGTCCTCCATGCCCACGCGGTCGAATTCCATATCCTGTCGCCAGGCCTCGAGCTGGATATGGACATTGATCTGCGTCTCATCCATGACGGCCCCGACGCCATAGAGCGACATGATGTCAACGATGCCGGCGCCCTGAATTTCCATATGATGGCGTACGACTTCGGAGCCGGCGCCCATGAGCATCCCCGGTTGACGCCGGCGGATGATGACAATGTCGTCGGCCACCAGACGATGCCCGCGGGCGATGAGTTCCAGCGAGCATTCGCTTTTGCCAACGCCGCTTTTGCCGGAAATCAGAACCCCCAGGCCAAAGACATGGACCAAGGCGCCGTGGGCGGTCAGCCGGGGCGCGAATTCATCCATCAACGTTTCCACCAGTTTCGCCGTGAGGGCCGACGAGTTGAGCGAGGAGAGCAAAAGGGGGATCTGGCGTTTGTCCGCTTCAGCCAACAGCTTGATCGAGGGGGTCCTATCCGTGCTGACAATGATGCAGGGCGGCTCGGCGTCCAGAATGCGACTGAGCGCCGTCATCCGTTTTCGCTCCGTCAGACTTTCAAGAAAAGCGATTTCATTCGAGCCGAATACTTGAATTCGATGATGGTCAAAGTGATCCGTGAAGCCGGCGAGGGCCAGCGCCGGGCGATTGATGGCCCATTCGGTAATCATGCGCTCCAGTCCCTTGACCCCCGCGGCCAGACGCAGTTCAAGGTCGAGCTGGCATCGATTCAACAGCCGTTGGACC
>JADFCT010000166.1 GCA_017161665.1 Candidatus Sumerlaeota bacterium | reverse complement strand
AACTACTGAGAGGCCGCTCACCATGACCGAAGCCGAACCCATTATCGACCTCCTTCAAGATGCCTTGATCACAGGCGTCATCCTGACGCTCCCCCCTTTACTAATGGCATTAATTGTTGGGCTCTTAGTTTCTATTTTTCAGTCAATCACATCGATTCAAGAGCAAACGCTGGTCTTTATCCCAAAGATTTTGGCCGTCAGTCTGACTTTGATTCTGTTCACGCCCTGGATCGTGGCAAGTTTGATCGACTTTACGATTCGCGTTTTTGAGATCATCCCCAAAATCCTGTACTAAACGGTTGCAACCACGCTTTATGACGATTCTACATCTCATTGATCTGTTGGAACCTCGGATTCTGGCTTTCACGACAGTCTTGATTCGTGTGAGTTTCTTTATGATCTTTCTGCCTTTATGGGGCGATATGTCACTCCCCGGTCGGGTGCGACTGCTTCTGATTGTGGCCATGTCCATGGCATTGGCTCCGGTCATTGAGGTGGACATGGACCGGTTCCCCACCACCTTTGGCGCCCTGGCTCTGAGCATGGTTATCGAAGTAATGTTTTGCTTCAGTGTGGCCTTTTTGCTCCATATTGTCTTTGGCGGAATTCTCCTGGCCGGTCAGATTATGGGTCAACAACTGGGGTTCGCCTTTGGCAACATGGTTTCGCCCGAGCAATTCTCCCAGATTCCCGTTCTGGCGCGCGCTCTATACGCCTTCGCCATTCTTTTTTTCCTCGTTATGAATTTTCATATCGAAACCTTTCGCATTATGGCTGAGTCGTTTCAGAAGGTTCCGTCCTTCCAGGCCCATCCCGATGATTCCATTTTGGAAATCATCAATATGATGGCGTCGGGTATGTACGAAACATCGATCCAATTATCTGCGCCGATCATTGCAACCATGGTTTTTATTAACGTGGCCCTGGGCATCATCAATAAAGCGGTTCCTCAAATTCACGTACTGATCATGAGTTTTCCCATTCGCATCCTGCTGGGATTATTCATGTTTTCAACCATCTTGGGGATGATTGCCCAGCGCCTGGGAATTTATCTGAGCGACTCTCTGGGCGCCATGCAGTTAATGGTTGAAGCGTGGATGGGGTAATAATCGTTCCGACAATAAATGAGAGCCGATCCAGGCGGCAGGGGCCGCCTCGGCGCGAGTGACAACCGGAAGGAGGTGAGACGGCGTGGCCCAAGAAGATAGCGGTCAAGAAAAAACCGAGGAGCCAACCGAGCGACGAAAACAGGAAGCGCGCAACCGCGGGAACGTGCCGCTGAGTCGCGATGCCGCCAATGTATTCATCTTCCTTGCGGCGGTCGGGATACTGCTGTTTACCCGTCACTATGCCGTTGAGCGCATTCAGGCGTGTTTCTACTACTTCTTTTCCTTCGATAAACCATTGACCATGAGCGCGGGCGACGCCCACAAGGCCCTGATCATGGCAGCCCGGTTTCTATTCGAAATCGTCGGTCCGCTCATGGCCATTGTTTTTGTCGCTGCCATCGCCGCCAACGTGCTTCAGGTGGGATTCATTTATGCCCCCCAGAAACTGGAAATGAATTTTGACCGGTTGAACATCGTCAAAGGCGCGAAAAAAATCTTCAGCCTCCGCCAATTGGTGGAAGGCGGAAAAAACGTCATCAAACTCATCATCATCGCCACCATCGCCTACTTTGCCTTCCGCCGCGAACTGCGGTCAGTGGGAATATTGATCGACGCCTCCATTTCCAATATCCTGGAGCATATCATCGTCACCTCCATGAAAATCACCTTTCAGATTTCCCTCTTTCTGATCGCCCTGGGCATCGTTGACTTCGCCTATCAGCGTTGGGAACACAATCGTTCCCTGAAAATGTCCCGTCAGGACTTGAAGGATGAACTCAAACGCCAGGAAGGCGATCCCATGATCAAACAGCGGATTCGCCAAGCCCAGATGCAACAGGCTCGTCAGCGGATGATGAGTGAGGTGCCCGAGGCCAGCGTCGTGGTCACCAACCCGACGCATTTGGCTGTGGCGATCAAGTATAACCATGGGAAAATGAACGCGCCTCAGGTTGTCGCCAAAGGCGCGGGATTCATTGCCGAACGGATCAAGGAAATCGCCAAAACAAACGCCGTCCCCATCGTGGAGAACAAGCCGGTGGCGCGCGTGCTCTATAAAACGGTTAAAGTCGGACAGGAAGTTCCAGCCTCGCTCTACAAGGCCATTGCGGGAATCCTGGCCTACGTCTATCGCACGGCAAAGAAAAAACCCCGTTGGATTTAGTCGCCGTCTCGTAATTCGGTTGCGCCGTCGGGGGCCAATGGGAGCATAATCCCGTATCGATGGTTGAGGTACAGAACCTCAGCCTTATTCTTTTCGAGGAGGAGATAACTCAATGGACAAGTATGTATGCGGTCCCTGTGGTTATGTATACGATCCCGCGGAAGGCGATCCGGATAATGGCATTGATCCGGGCACGTCATTTGCCGATTTGCCTGCGGACTGGGTCTGCCCGTTGTGCGGCGTCGGAAAGGATGAGTTCGAACTCGTCGAAGAATAATCAGCCACACCTCCAAGCGGACGCCCCTCATACGGGCGCTCGAATGAATGGCGGACCGTGTCGGTCTTATCGACTGAGACGGTCCGACAATTTTTGATCCATGAAAACAGGTAAAACGCGCCGCTTGGACCGGCCAAAGGATCATCGTCGTGTTTGTCACATCGAAAAAGACTCCTTCCCTGTTCTCCAATCGCAACGTTCTTTTTTTTCTAGCCTCTGTGACGTTGTTTTTGGGAGTGATCCTTGCCAATGCCTGGGCCCTTGCCATCGGTTTGATTTATGTGGTCATCCTGATTCTGGCATATTGGGACGCCCAGGACGCCTTGGTAGGATTGACGGTGGATCGCACGCATCATTCGAGAACGTTCGAAAAATCCCGAGTGGACGTCACGCTTCGTCTGGCCATCGACCGTCCTCGTCCCATCTATCTGTTGCGGATTCAGGACACCTTCCCTCCAGCGGCCCAGGAAAAAATCGGCCACCTGGTGCGGGACGCCTTCAGCGCCCATTCCAATTATGAAATCTATTATTCACGTCCCTGTGTGCGCCGCCGCGGTGAATACACGCTGGGACCGGTGACGGCCCAGATGGCCGATCCCATGGGACTCTTCCCCCAATCCACCACGCTCCCTGTCTTCTCAAACCTGGTGGTTTATCCGCTGGCCCGCTCTCTGCCGGCTCTGTCGGTTCTGGGACAGGGAACGCTGTTCCACGTGGGGCGCGAAACCACACGCCGCTCGGGACAGAGCGAGGAATTTATCGGTTTGCGTGAATACCGCCCCGGTGACACTCCTCTGCATATCCACTGGCCGTCGAGCGCCCGCCACGAGCGCTTTATTGTCAAGGAATTTCAGGAAACGGTTGTAACCGAAGTCATTCTGGTCCTGGACCTTACGCGGCTGTCGCTGACGGGGTTGGGCGATCAGACCTCGGCGGAACTGGTTATTCAGGCGGGCGCAGCCACGGCTGCGCGGGCCATTGAACAATCGCACAGGGTCGAGGTCTTTACGATTGCCAATACGGTTGATCACATCCCATTGGGGGGGGGCGGGGAACACCTGACGACCATTTTGGACCGAATGGCCCTTTATCGTTCCGGTGGGGACACACCTTTCCCCAATGCCCTTGAGCATATCGCGCCGCTCATTCGGCGCGGCGCCACGCTGGTGGCGGTCTTCGGCGCGGCGACTTCGAATCTGGAGCAAATGGAACAAATCGCCCGGCGTCTCACTCTCGAAAAGGTCCGGTGCATTTTTATCCCCGTGGACGAACGACAATTCATGAAACTGTCGAAGGAACAGGAAGAAATATTCTTCCAAGCAGAGTCCTTTGATACGATTATTGAGCGCCTGACGCTGGCGGGCGCGGATGTGGCGCCGCTGCAAGTCGGTGTGGAGGGACGGGAACTGACCTCGGCATTTGGCGCGCAAAGCGTCTGAAAATCCTCAGAGCGGAAACACGTGATGTACCCCTATCGTTTTGTGCGGTTGCTGTATTGTCTTCTCTTTCTCTGGGCCGGTGGTGGCACCGCCATCGGGGTCTATTGCGCGTTGACACCGCCGCCGATGGAAATGGTCGCCGCCGCCGCCGGCGCCATGGCGATCCTGATGTTTTGCGTTTATGTTATGCGACTCGGCCTGGTCAGTTTTGTCATGGATCTGTCGCCGCGCGACAAATTATTCATCCTCCTGGCCCATGGTCTCTTTTTCTTTGCGCCCCTCCTGATTTCGCGACAGGCGCCACGAATCCTACTTTTCGTTTCACTCAACATCCCCCTGGTCTGCATGTGTCATCTGCCCCATCAATGGCATCGACTGGTCTTTAACAATAATCTGATCATCTTCGGCGCCCTGTTGTTTTACCCATTACCCTTGTGGGCCAAAGGCTCACTGCTCTTGGCAACTGCCGTATTATGGATTTTTTTTCTGACCACCGACCATTTCCTGACCGTGCTGGACGAAACAAACCAGAGCGAAACGGGCATGTTCGGACTCTTATTCCGGGTAGCCTTTTCCCGCCTGGGGCGGCTGCTCATTTGGGGAACGCCGATTGTGGGATTGACTCTTTTGCTCGGGACATTCTGGGGGGGGCTCTCCATGGCTCCTGGACTGACGGCTCCTTCCAGCAGCGCTACGGAAGCCGTTTATAAAAATTCCGAATTCCGAGAACCCATCCGCATTGACTTCCAAGTCGCTGATATTATGGCATTGTTCAAAAGTGTGCTGCTTTTAATAGCCCTGACGATTGCGGCCGCCCTGGTCTTTCAGTACCTGCGACGCAGACTTCACCAAGTCCTTCCAGAGCCCCTCGCCATGGAAATCGATCCAGGCGCCGAGGGCCAGACAGTCGCTCCCCCTGAAAGGCCGACGAAACGCTCCCCCCGGAGCCTGACTCCCAATCAGGCGGCCATCATCTCGCGATTTGACGAACTCTGCCGAGCCTTCAAGCATTTTGGACGCGGACGGCTTTCTTTCCAGACGGCGCGCGAATATGCGGCAATGCTATTGCCTTTTGCGCCGCGCCCGCACACCACGGAAGCCCTGACAAGGATTTTTGAAAAAGCCCGGTACGGGACGGAAGCCGTAACCGAGCGGGACGTCGAAGACTTTTCCGAGCGCGTCCGGGAATTGCGCGACGCCGGCGCCCGGGCCTATGCCGCAGAAATGGCGAAAAAACACGAGGCGGACAATACGCGATGACCCGACCGTCGATCATCATCCGACGCAAGATCAATTCCCTCGCCCGACGGCGGGGCTGGACCTGGGCCCCCGCGCGCCCCATCAAGGCCTGGATTTCCCCAACAACGGTCTGCAACCTCAATTGTCGGACCTGCGGGCGGAAAATCAGCGATGTGACCATCGGACACTTGCGTCCGGAAACATATGCCATCATCCGTCGCGACCTGCTGCCTGGGTTGGGTCACGTTATCCTGACCGGTGTCGGCGAACCACTCCTGGCCCCCCTGTTGCCGGAGATGATTGATGATTGCCGACGACGGGCCATCCGCATCGAAATGACGACAAACGGAACAATATGGAAGGAAGAGGTGTTCAAGCCGCTCTCAAAAATGACGGCGCGCGTCATTGTGTCCGTTGATGGCGCCCGACGTGAAACCCTGGAGGCCATCCGTTGCGGCATACCGTTTGACGCTTTCCGAAAAAATGTGGAGCGAGTGGCTCAATTGAAACGGAGGGCGGGAAATGCAGATTTTGAATTATTTTTCAATGTCGTCCTGTTGAAAGACAATCTGTCCGAGATCAACGAGATTGTCCGGTGGGGGGCGGAACTGGGTGTGAATTGTATTTATTTCAGCCATTTCAACGCTGAAGGCCATACCGACGAATTCGCGGATCAAACCGTGGAAAATCACCCCGAGCGCGTCGCCCCCGTTTTAGCGGAAGCGACCGCATTGTGCGATTCACACGGAATCAAATACCTATGTCCGTTGAATCGGGAAAGTGGCGGGGGCGGGGCGCCTGCCGCTCCCCCCCCTTCGGTCGAATCCTGCCGGCTGGGACAATGCGCGCTGCCTTGGTGGGCCGTCTATATTGAAGCCGATGGCTCGGTTCTGCCCTGTTGTCAGTGGTGGCCCCCCATCGCCAACCTGCATGACACCCCCTTCGGCAGGATCTGGAACGGTCCGGTCTATCGGTCCATTCGCCGAACCGTCAATCGACGACCGCTCCCCGGTCCGTGTCAAAAATGCATTCTGGGCGAAAGGGTTTTTTAAATGAAGAATCGTGCTCCATTGGCGCTGTTGATGGCCGCCGTGTTTCTGGAAATCGGCTGCGCCACACCGAAACCGGCCCCTGAAGGCGCGCCCCATCGGACTTTGCTGACCATCCTGGCCGACTTGGAGCGCTTTGCGCAGGTGGATCTGTATCGCTTCCACGCGCCCGTCGATCCATCGGGGATCAATATCTACCGCGCCACCTTCACCCGGCTGGCGAATTATGAGTCACTCTATCCGGGCCAATATCCGGACATCGTTGCTTTTGCGCGTGGTAAAATTTATGAGCGACTGGGCGATCCCGGGGCGGCGGCCGAGGCATACACACAAGCCCGAAGTGGCAACACCTCGCTGCAATATGACGCCACAGAAGCGGTGGCCGTTAATCGGTATTTTCAGGAAATTGAATCCCTGCCGACACAAGCGGAAACGGTGGATGACTATATTGCCGCACTGGAGTTACAACATGCCCAGTATATGGAATGGGCGGACCGCCCCACCTCGGGAGCGCGTGAGCGGTTCCTGGCTGCCCTGGCGCGGCGCGGAGCCGAGCGGGCCGATGTCCGCCGGGCTGAAATGCTTTGGCGCCGACGCTTTCAGTCGCCGGAAGGCGTCCGGGACGCGCTCCAGGCCTGGCAGGAGATACTGGAACGCCATGAAGAAAGCGCCCGGATTGAACAACATCGCTTGCGCGCCGGAGACTGCTATTATGAACACGCCCGGGACTATACCCAGGAATATAACCCGGAAGAGGGCCTTTTTGACTGGGAGACCTTTTCGGAAAGCGCAACTCGGGCGCTCCAACATTATCGACAGGTGGAGCGAGCCTATGGACATGACGAGCGCCTGGAAGCGCGCGGCAAGATCGAAGCCCTCAATGCTTTTGTTAACCGCGTCCGGGACCGGTCACGATAGCCCCACCCCTTCGTTTTTGTCGCGTCAGGGCTTCTTTGTGAGCAAATGTGGCTCCCATCGGGCGCATCATGGAGAATTTCCCCTTGATCCCCCGCCCAGTCCTGTTTACAACACTCCTCTTTGACAGGCGTTCAGCGCCCAAGGGTAAGGCTGTGCCCAGCTAAAATCACGCGAAGAAACGAGGGTCTCATGTACGGGTTCACTGAAGAGCAGTTAGAAATCAAGCAACTGGCTGCGCAATTTGCCGATGAGCGGGTCAAACCCGTGCGGGCGGAACTGGACGAGAAAGAAGAATTTCCCGACGAAATCTTGAAAGAAATGGCTGCCTCCGGCTTGGCTGGCTTATATATTGAGGAAAAGTATGATGGTTTTGGCGGTGGTGTGTTAGATCTGGCCATCGCCGTTGAAGAAATCTCCCGCGCCTGCGGCGGCGTCGGCGTCAGTTATGCGGCCAATGCCCTGGGCGCCTATCCGATCGTTTTGTACGGTTCGGAGGATGTCAAACAGCAATGGCTCCCCAAGATCGCCTCAGGCGAGATTTACGCCGCCTTCTGTCTGACAGAGCCGGGCGTGGGCTCGGACGCCGGCGGCATCCAGACCACAGCCACCGCCGACGGCGACGACTTCATCATTAATGGCACGAAACAGTGGATCACAAACGGTGGCGTGGCCGGCGTTTACTCGGTTATCGCCATGACCGACAAGTCCCGCGGCCCCCGCGGCGCGTCGGCCTTCGTCGTCGATCGCAACACACCGGGCGTGTCGATCGGCAAAAAAGAGAAAAAAATGGGTATCCGCTGCTCGAACACCACCGAAGTCCACTTCGAAGACGTGCGCGTCCCCAAGACAAACATGCTGGGCAAGCCCGGTCGCGGCTTCCGCGTGGCCATGGACACCCTGGACACCTCCCGCCCGGGCATCGGCGCTCAGGCCGTGGGGATCGCCCAGGGCGCCCTGGATGAAGCCATCGCCTTCG
>JADFCT010000165.1 GCA_017161665.1 Candidatus Sumerlaeota bacterium | reverse complement strand
CCATAGGTGAATTGCCGTCTAGCATAAGCGCTCCCGGCGTTTCTTTCCTCGATCACCTGCCATCCGTCATAGAAGCAGTCGGTATCTGTGCCAGAGGCGAGGTCTTTTCTCACTCTTCTGTTCTCCGTATCGTACAGGTAACTGACGATGGTTACATTGGAGGCATTCTTCACCACCGTCAAACGGTTCCAATCGTCCCAGGTATATTTGAGCGTGCCGTCGTTTGTCAGATTCCCGTTATCGTCATAGGTCAATGTGGTTCGGTTAAAGGAAGTATGCCGATTGATTAATAGTAACAAGTGCAAACAAACACTTAACCAAAATATAATACCCAGCAAACTAGCATAATAACCACCGACACTGTAATGCTTATAGCTTGTATTATTACACCACCACATTGACAATACATTAAAACTATCAATAACATTATTGTAGCCCATAAAAATGTTGAAAAGATAATGTGGTTTAATACAAAGTTGTATTTCATTTTCGGATAATCACTCCATTTGCGCAAGATAGATAAATTATCGTTTCGATTTTGAATGATAAATCCATTTGATGGCAGTGGAAAATTAATCCCGTATTCAAAATTGCAGTCAGTTCTTTCTATTGACATATTTTTTATATATTTAGCTTCACTATATAATATATAAGTCTGCTCAAATACAGTTAATAGATGCTTGCTTACTATCACATACACAATAAGGAGCATAAATAATGAAATCTTATACTCAATATTGCTTCTAAATAATATTGTATTAATCATAGTCATACACCCATTAAATGTGGCAGGAACAAATTGCCCCCCCACCCGTCCGGCTCCCTGTTTGATTTGCTTGATGGCCACGCGATTCATAAAACGGACGGTATGCTCCGAGTCGTCAAAAACAATCGTGTCCGGGATAGTTGTTGAGCAGCGCCTTCAGTATGCTTCTCTCATCCATCGCAAGACCTTGGCGGGGCTACTGGGACTTGGGATGGCCGACACATTGGACCAGGGTTATGTGTTGCTCGGGGGCCAAGCCGACCGTTCGCGACAACTGTTCCCGATCCACACCGGCCCGAACCACCGTCGCCAATCCTTCGGATGCTGCGAAGAGATAGACATTTTGACTGATGAAACCGGTGTCTACCGCGGCGTAAAAAGGGCGTTCCGCTTCCGGCGCTTTGGCCAGCCGCTTGTAGTCGGCCACATAGACCAATGTGATGGGAGCGTCTCGAACATAGGACTGGCTGCCTGTTTGCTCCCGCAGATCCCCGGGGACGATGCGGCGCAGGGCATGGGATACAGGTTCATATCGATAGAAGCCGTGGCGGGTGGCGACATAAACATCCACTTCCCGCGCATCCATGGCCGAAGGAACGGTGCGTTTGCCAGACTCCGGGCGATTCACACCGCCGGCGGCCCAGAGCAGGTTTGACAGCGTCTGGGTCGTCAATTCCCGTCCGGGATCAAATTCCCGAACGGTCGAACGCGCCCTGAGCGCCTGCATGAGGGGGCGCCCGCCGTCCGTCTGTGGCGCCGGCAGTTGGATTAATGATTCGGCGGCTGGCGCCGCGTTCATCCACACGATGAACCCCAGGAACATGGTCAATTGGAGGAGTCGAAGCATACGATTACGCCTTTCTGAATGGGGCGGAGCCGGCAAGGGCTCTGCCCGTCCGATACCAAGCTATGCGTATCGTATGGCGGTTCGTGACGCCGGGCAAGGAAAAATCGGCTCGGAAAACGCTCGAAAATCCAAGGCAATCTTTCAAATTGACATCCCCCGTCCGTGGCAATCATAATGGCACAATTATGCAGCGTATTTTCGTTCGTTTTCTGGATACCCATTTGGCGCGCCGCCGCTGATTGGGGGGGCGGGATGGCCTGTCTTTCTGGCCGTGAACTGATACTGAAGGGGTGCTTTCGTCCTCCATGACTGAATCCATTGAGCACATCATTGGGATCGACCTCGGAACGACGAATTCGGTCGTCTCTATTCTCGATGAAGAGAAACCTGTCGTGATCAATAATTCCGAAGGGGGCGCCAGCACCCCCTCGGTCGTCTGTTTTCAGGAAGACGGCCAGGTGGTGGTGGGCAGTCTGGCGCAGCGGCAGGCGGCGGTCCATCCCCAGCGGACGATTCGCGCCGTCAAGCGCCTGATGGGGCGGTTTCACTCGGATCTGACTCCCGAAGAACTCAGACGCCCCTATGCGATTGTGGCGGATGAGGATGATAATGTCCTTGTGGAAATCGACGGACAGGGATATTCCCCGTCGCAGATATCATCACTGATTCTGGCCAAGCTCAAACAAGACGCCGAGGATTATCTGGGCTGCGAAGTCAAGAAGGCGGTCATCACCGTTCCCGCTTACTTCGACGACCTTCAGCGCGAGGCGACCGTTCGTGCGGCCCAGTTGGCCAATCTGGATGTATTGCGCTTAATCAATGAACCCACGGCGGCCGCCATGGCCTACGGCTTGGGACGCGAGGGACAGGAAACCATTGCCATCTATGACTTCGGAGGGGGCACGTTCGACATGTCCCTTCTCGATGTGGACGCCAATTCCTTCGAAGTGCTGGCCACCCATGGCGATACGAATCTGGGGGGGGAGGATATCGACAACCTCCTGATCGATGTGGTCAGCAATCAGTTTCTTCAGGATCATGAAATCGATCTCCGTCAGGATCCCATGACCCTCAGCCGGCTCAAGGACACGGTTTGCCAAGCCAAATGTGATCTGTCCATTATGCCCCAGGCGATCATCAATCTGCCGTTCATCGCCTATAAGGGTGAGGAGCCCCTCCACCTCAATATGACGCTCGCCCGGCCCGCTTTTGAGGAAATGATTGAGCCGATCGTTGAGCGAACGATTAAGGTCTGTAAGCAGGTGCTGAATGACGCCGGCCTCAAACGGTCCGATATTCAGCGGGTGATTATGGTGGGCGGTTCGTCGCGCATCCCGCTGGTTCAGGATCTCGTCGCCGACTTTTTCGATCTCGATCCCTTCAAAGGCGTCAATCCGGATGAAGTTGTCGCCATGGGAGCGGCCACTCAGGCCGGCGTCTTCGAAGGCAAACTTGAGGAAGTGGTCCTCATGGATGTCACGCCCCATTCCCTGGGGATCGAAGTCTTTGGTGGCCGGTGTTCGAAGATTATCGAAAAAAACAGCACCGTGCCGATCAAAGCGGCCAAAATTTTTACCACGACCGAAGACAACCAGGAATTTGTGGCCGTCCATGTTCTCCAGGGAGAAAGCGAGAATTCGGCCGATAACCGTTCCCTCGGCAAATTCACCCTTTCCGGAATCACTCCGCGACCCAAAGGCGCTCCACGGATTCAGGTTACTTTCTTCATCAACTCCGACGGGATTGTGGAAATTTCGGCCAAGGATGTGGAGTCGGGCGCTGAAGAAGTGTTGTCCATTGTCCATTCACACCTGGATGAGTCGGAACGACGGGATCGGCGCAGCCGTCGTTCCCGCGATCCTCGTCGCCGACGTCGTTCCAACAGCGCGTCCGATGTGGTGATCCCCGCTTTTTCCGGAGTCAATCTTGGAGGCGATGGAAAAGCGCCCCCTTTAAAGGCGCCGTCCGCCGCGGCCTCGGATATCCATGAGCCACAAGCCTTAGGACCTGGACTTCAGGCGTCCTCGGTCGCATCGGCCTTGTCGGCCGCTTCTCGGGAAGAGGTCCCCGTCGCCGAGGCTTCCATGGATTCCGCTCCAACCGCTTGTGATGACACCACGGCTCAAATGGAACCGGCAGTGGGCCCCCCCCCTGCGGAGGATTCGTTGTTTATTCCGACCAAAGGGGTGGACGAAGCCCGGCTGCGGCAGGCGGAAGCATGTATCCGCCAGGGGCGGGACGACAAAGAAGCGCGTGAACTGTATCAGCTGGCCGCGGACGACTACATGGAAGTGGTCAAAGCCATGAATCTGGTTGGGCGCACCCCATCGCACCCCATCAAGTCCCTGGCCTATTTGTATATCTTGAGTCAGCAGCCGGACGAATCCATGACCTTGATCCGGAAGGCCCGTGACGCTCAGTGGGTGTCGGCCGCGGATCAGGTGGAAGTCTTGGAGTATCTGCTGGAAAAGTATCCCAAGTATGCGCAGGCCATGGGGGAGATGGCGAACGCGCTGATGCGGATCAACGACTATGAGGGGGCCATCCGGTATGCCGAACAGGCGATGCTGAGTGAAAACGCCAATACCCAATGGGTGGATTTGCTCGAAGACCTGTATAAGGAAAGCATCGCCATTCAGCCCGACGCCACCCAGGAATTTAAACTCGTCAAGATTTTCCTGCGCAAAGACAAAGTCGATGAAGCCATCGAAGTGCTTCAACGTCTGGTGGATAAACCGGCCTACCAAAAAAAGGCCGTCAAGATTCTGGGCCTGTGCTATTGGCAGAAGAATCTGTACTACATGGCCTGGCAAAAGTTTAAGGAACTGGAAACGAGCGGCGAAATCAAAGATGTGCTCTATCGGCTGGCTGCCGATATGGAATCCGATAATCAGTTGTCCAATGCCATTCAGGTGCTCAAGCATTTGATCGGCAAGGACCCCAACTATCAGGACGCCACCGCCTGGTTGGAGCGCCTGGAGACACAGATCAAAATCCAGGAGGAGAACACCGTCGAGGGGCGCACGCTCGAAACCCTCAAGATCTTGAATCATCCCCGTTTTTTTGTGATGGAGGAAATCAATCGTGGCTCCATGGGCGTTATCTATCGCGCCAAAGACATTGTGCTGGATGAAGTCGTGGCGCTCAAAATTCTCAATGATTATTTGTGCGCCGATCCGGTGGCCGTGGAGCGCTTCAAACGCGAGGCGCGCGCGGCGCGGAAACTGACCCACTCGAATATCGTGCGCATCCACGACTTTTACGAAACGGATACCCGCAAGTTTATCACCATGGAGTACATTCAGGGCAAGGATCTCAAGTATATCCTGTCCAAAGAAGGCCCCCTGCCACCGGAAAGGGTGGCCCAGATTTGCGCCGTCATCGCCGATGCCTTGGAATTCGCCCATTCCCGCGATGTCATCCACCGCGATATCAAACCGGCGAATGTGATGATCAATCAGAACAACGAGGTGCTGGTGACCGATCTTGGGATCGCTAAGATTGTGCAATCCGACGACGCCACCCTCAGCGCCTCGGTCGTGATGGGCACACCGCTGTATATGTCGCCCGAACAAATCCAGGGCGGGAAAATCGACCACCGGGTTGATATCTACGCCTTGGGGATCGTCATGTATGAACTGTTGACCGGACGTCCGCCCTTCTATGAAGGGAATGTCGAGTATCATCATATCCATACGCCGCCGCCCCCCCTGCCCGAGTCGGCTCCGCCGGAACTGGCGACCATCATCTACAAAGCCATTGAAAAGGACCGGCTAAAGCGGTTCGAACGCGCGAAAGAACTGGCCAAAGCCCTGCGCTTCTTCCTCGGCGAATAAGCGAAACGCCCAGGCCGTTGCGCCACGCAACCGCCGATCGCAAAATCCACCGGTCGCCGATTTTCCTTGATCGGCTCCCGGCCATTTCCTTAGACTATCGTCAATATAATGGCGGGCGCGTGTCGTGACGCGCGTCTTTGAGCAATCGCTCCCAATCATCCTCATGCGCAGAGGTCGGAAAACGAATATGAATGAAGCAATTTCCAAAGGCAATGAAAGACCCATCGAAACGACCGGGGGAGAGGAAATGTTCCGCGCCACCGTTGATGCCTTCCGACGCAACCTTCAAACCAATCGCGACCAGGCGCTGGACCGGTACGGGATGACGCTCTATCACAGCCTTCCCCTCGACCGCCGTACGGTCTTAGGACGGGAACTGGGCTTTCTGAAGGATGACGCCATTACGCGCTATAATTTGGGAATCGCCGCCGTGAGCGAAGAAAACTGGACCAAGGCCATCGAATATTTTCAAAAATCACTTGAACTGGATTCTGATTTAAATGAAGCTCTCTATAATTTGGCGTTGGCGAAAGAAAAAAACGGGGATGTCCCCGGCGCCGTCGATTCCTTCCGCATGTTGCTGAGTCATGTTCGGGATAATGAGAAATGGGCGGAGGACGTCGAGAGTATTGAATCGCATCTTCAAGAATTGGAGGCCTGATTATCTCATGAAATGCAGGTACATTTTTCCCGCTGGTGTGTTGCTCCTGTTGCTCCTGCCATGGATGAGTCCTCTTGCGTCGGCTGCGGAAATCGCCGCCGTTCGACGAAGTGTCAACCCGGAGAAAACCCGATTCGTCCTGGAGTTTGACGCTCCCTTCCGACAGTACAAGGTCCACGATGACGTGGCCCGCAATCAGCGTTTCTGGATTGACGTTTTCGGCCTCACCGCCGGGAAACTGGACAACAAGGAAGTCAAGTTCGACGAGGGGCAAATCGCCAAAGTCACCATACGGCACTTCCAGGCCTCCCAGGCCAGTCAAATCGAAGTCTCACTCAAAGCCCACAATAAGTTCGAAATTCTGGTTCTCGAAAACCCCTCACGACTGGTCATTGATGTCTCGACACAGGCCATGGTTTTGGCTCCCGCCAAGTCCACCGCCCAGGGACAGGCGACGTCGCCGCGCAGTGATCAACTGGTCAATCCCGTGCCGCCTCAGCGCGAGCGCGTCATTATTATTGATCCCGGACACGGCGGGGCCTCACATGGAGCCACCCGGCGCTATAAAGAACTGGGGACGGTCCGGGAAAAAGACATTACCCTGGCCGTTGGTTTGGAACTGGAACGCATCATGGCCCGCGATCCGTCCTTCAAGGTCTATCTGACGCGACGGACCGATCGGCATTATTCCAAAGACGCCAAGGCCGACCTGAAAAGCCGCGTCGATATTGGCGCAAAGTATAAAGGCGATCTTTTTATCAGCATCCATTGCAATGCGACCAACGCCTCCTTTTCACGGACGGCCCGAGGGTTTGAGGTCTATTACCTCAATTCGCGGGGGGAGGAAAATCATGTGTCCAGTCTGGTCGCCCAGCGCGAAAACAACTACGACCAACCCCCCGCCCGGACCGCGCCGGCCGCATCCGTCAGCGCGGCGCACAAGGCGTTCTTTACCGGATTGAATCGGGATGTGATGAAACGCTACGTGGCCGAGAGCCGCAATCTGGCTCAGACCATGGCCAATGTCTTCAAACAAAAAGGAAAATTCTCCGGGTTCGCCAAATATAATCGAGGCGTCAAAGACGCCAACTTCCATGTCCTGCGGCAATCCCAGCCCCAAGCCGCCGTCTTGATCGAACTGGGGTTCATCAACAATTACTATGACGCCCAGTATCTCAAATCCACGGCTGGACAACGAGAAGCTGCGCAACTCATCTATGAGTCACTGGTCAAGTACTGGGCTCAATCCAAATAAAAGGTCCGGTCGGCTCACACCAACAGCGCCGGAAGTCCCCCATCCATGAAACGACGCTTAGCTCGGGAACGCGCCGTACAGGCGATCTTCGCCTATACCGTACAGCCGCGCCCCATTGATGATATCCTGAAAAATCTGCCAGTGGGATTGGACTCCGACAAGGTCGCCGGCGACGCCTTTGTAGTGGAGTTGTGTCGGACCACCTGCGCCAACCTGGCGCGGATTGACGCCGAACTGACCCAAGTCGTCGAGCATTGGAAACCCGAACGACTGACCTATGCCGATCGAGCCATCCTCCGGTTGGGGGTCTGTGAACTGCTCTTCTTTTCCGACGTGCCCCCGCGGGTGGTCATTAATGAGTACATCGAACTGGCCAAGTCCATGGGAGACGATCAGTCCCCCAAATTCGTCAACGGCGTTCTGGATAAAATTCTGAAAAACAATCCCCGGCCCCATCCAGCCCCCGCCCCCGCTCCGAAAAACAAACCCAAAGCATAGGATTTCACCAGCAAGCCCCCCCCCCGATCACTCCCATACCATAAGCGCGCCGCCCACACGAAACGCTAAAACGGGCGCCGGGCCGACAGCGGTTCTTGTTTTCCACGCAAAGCCTCCGAGGCGCAAAGGGAATTCGCGTTCATTGGCGTTTATTCGCGGTTGAAAAAAAAAGCGCAACCGCGAAGGAACGCGAAGACACGCGAATCGTTTTTTTTTACCCCCGACATTTATCGTGTGGCGCGAGCGCCTCATCCCAAGGGCCACCGGACAGATACAAGGCCCAGACGCCCAAGCCCCCCATCCAAGCCCA
>JADFCT010000164.1 GCA_017161665.1 Candidatus Sumerlaeota bacterium | reverse complement strand
GTGGATACTGGGTATCCAATTGGCGTCCCATCTGTTCGCGATAGCCGTCCGCTAGAGCCGTAACACCCCACGCGGCGGCGCAGACACCCAGGGCAATGATCGCCGGTCCCAAGCCATACCAGCGAGCGGCGATCACCCGATGGGCCTGCGGCGCCTGCCGGACGGTTGGAGCATTAATCTTAAGCGCCATAACATTCGATCCCACTTTATGAAAAAAATGAATTAGTTTCCCATGTCCATATAATTGGACACAACCAATGATGAAAATGGCTTCGAGGCCCAGCGCGATGGCTTCTCTTTAAAACGCCAAGGCGCGAAGACGAAAGGCGCCCTTGGGCGCGGCGCCGCTGTCCGATAAGGCCGGCGAGCCTGAAGCCAAACATCCGCCAAGCCCCGAAGGCGGCGACCTATACAAGCCCAGGGTGGAGCGACCGATAGGGAGCGGAGCCCTGGGTCAGAGAGCAAGCGACTGAGGCGCCGGCGCGATTTTTGCCGCGCAGCGAGCAAAAAGCGTGACGGCGCCGATGCCCATTCGTCAGCGGTTCGCGGCGAAAATCGCGCCCTTGCTGTGTGCTCGTTTCTCCGATCCCCGGCGCCGCCACTGGCTCTACGCGGGTCGCGCCTTCTTTTTCTTCACTTGCCGTGACTATAAAGTGATCGAAGGCCATTTCCAAATAAAAGTTTTCCAATAATGGTCCCCCACCAGTCCCACTGGATCTCAACCATATCGTTTTAAACTCGCCGGAGTCAATCCTGGATCGATGACCGGCGGAAGCCTGGAAGCCTTCGATTTACGCTTGCGCTCCCTGGCGGGGGCGAATCAATATAGCGCCACACTCAATGGGAAGCGGTTTTCAGCGCAGAGGCGTTTTGTGGGATAAAGGGGGATGTCATGAACAAGGCGGATATTGTCAAAGCCATCGCGGGGGAAATGGAACTCAGCGATAAGGATGCCATTGGGATCGTCAATCATGTCGTTGAGTCCCTGAAGATCATCGTGAAAGAACACGGACGGCTGGAATTGCGGGGTTTTGGCGTTTTTCAGGTCAAGCAGCGCAAACCGCGAATTGGACGCAATCCACGCACTAGTATGGAATACCCCATCGCTCCCCGTAAAGGGATCACCTTCAAGGCCGGCATGAATCTCAAGGTGCTCCCGAAAGAAAAGCGGTCAAGCGCTCCGTTGCCTGTGTTTAACAATCCCCGCCGTCGGGGACCCGGAGGGAATCAGGGCGCTGGGGAGGAGGCCACCTCACTGCCGACCGCCCCGCCCAAGCGTCGCGCGGCGAAAAAGTCTGTCGATCCATCCGCGGAACAACCGTCAGAGACGAAACCCGTCAAAACGCTGAGAGATACCGTTGTGGTAGAACAATTGACGATGGATGACCTCTTTGGATGAGCCTCCTCGACACTCCCCTTCAGGAGCCTGAGCGCCTTCCATGAATCATCCGTCAACGGTCAGACCGCCTTCCCTTCTTCTGTCTCAAATCAATGCCTGGACCGGTCGTCTTCTGGGGCGTCATGGGGCCCTTTGGCGTTTGCGGTTGTTACGCCTTCTTCAAAAAGGCGGCCTCTCGCCCTTTATCCGTTTGCCGGTTGGCATGTATCGGTTGGATCTGGACGCGCGTCATCCCTTCCATGCCCTCATGCTGGTGGGCCTGTACGAAATGGAACTGGTCGCACAATACAAACGACTCCTGGAGCCGGGCGACACGTATGTGGATGTGGGGGCCGAAGTGGGCTATACCGCAGCCCTGGCCGGGAACCGAATCGGCCGGGAGGGGCGCATGATTTTGTTCGAGCCCGATCCACGCATCCATCCGCGCCTGGTGTCCCATCTGGCGTCGGCGCCCTCGGATCGGGCGCCGCGGACTGTGCTGTTCGATTGGGCCTGTTCCGACCGGCGTGGCGAGTTTGCCCTTGGCCTCGCCTCGCACAGTGGCCAATCCCGTCTGATTCAGAGCGACGCGGTGAACTGGATGACCCCGTCCCACGAAGTCGTCGCCATTCAGACCATTCCCGCCGCCGAAGCGCTCAACGATGAGGGCGTCGATCACATCCGACTGTTGAAAATGGACGTGGAGGGGCATGAATTGCCCGCCCTGCGTGGATTAGAAACCTGGTTGGCCGACAAACGGATTGACGCGGTCATTATTGAATCCAATCCCTGGCTGCTGACCGTCAACGGCTATGGCCCCGGTCATCTCCATGCCTTTTTCCGGCAGTATGACTATGTGGGCGCTCATGAAGATGGACAGGCCATTGATCGACGCCGTCTGGAGAAAGGGGAACTGGAAAATCTGACCTATGCCCGCGACATTGAGACGCTGCGACGCGCCCTTCCCGGTTATCAGCCGCCGCCGGCTGGCGCTTCGGATTGGACGGCGGACGAATATCAGGCGATGATCGATGAAATGAAACAGGAGAATCATCCGGCTGTTCTGGCGCGCCGCCTGATTCTTTGCGCCGCCGAAGGGGATCTGGACGTGGCTATTGAGAAAGCCGAGGCGCTACTGGCAGAACGACCGGAGCTCGATCACCTGCGCGGGCATCTGGCCCATTGGCTATGCGCCCGGAAAGACTGGGCCCGGGCAGTGGCGCATTATGACCGGTTGATCGAACGCAATCCGGAGGATACCGAGTGTCAGGCGCGCTTGGATGAGGCGCGCAGGCATTGCTTCTAATCGTTTATGTCGCCAGCGCCCGGTTCGCGCTGGGGATATGAACGGATTTCGCCCATTTCGGACAGGTGATGATGACGAAGTCTTTGACGAAATCGAATGAGCGCGGCCATGCCTGGGCTTATTGCGGCATTGCCGGTGTGGTTCTGGTCCTCTTTGCCCCTTCCCTTTTCCACGGATGGATTCCCTTTTTCATGGATACCGTAACCCAGTTCTATCCGGCGCGGTTCCATGCCGCGGAATTGCTGGGGCGGGGAGAGGCCCCCTTCTGGAATCGTTCCTATTATCTCGGCACGCCGCTGCTGGCGAATCCGCAATGGGGCCTGCTCCATCCCTTTCATTGGCCTTTCCTGCTCTGGCCCGTCGGGGCGCTTTATATGGCGGTCTGGCCGCTCCATATCCTCATCGCCGCCTGGGGGACTTATCAACTGACCTGGGCGCTGGTCCGGCGCCGAAGCGCGGCCCTCGTCGCGGCCGCTCTGACCGTGGGGAACAGCTGGACGTGGGCCCATCTGGCCTTTGGCGCCTATCTGGATGTGACGGCCTGGATCCCATGGGTTGTCTGGGGAATGATTCGATTTCTTCAAACGGGGCGACCGATCTGGTTTATCGCCTGCGCCGTTTTCTGGGCCTTCCAACTTTTGGCCGGCGCGCCTCAAATCGCATGGTACTCGGCCCTGAACTATGGTCTGTTGGGGCTATTGTTTGTCTTTCCTTTTGCGGCTCCGTCACGCGAAGGCGAAGGGGCCCCGGATAGCAGCCGACTGACCGCCCTGACTGCCGGTCGATGGGGCCCCCTGTGGGCAACGCTCCTTTTTGGTGGTCTTGGCGTGTGTCTGGCCGCCCCACAACTCATTCCCACCGTTCGGTTCCTGTCCCTGTGTGATCGCGCTCAGGGCCTGGCCTGGCCGGAAGTCGAATGTGGAACCCTGCCGTTCTGGTATTTCTGGAAGGTTTTTACGGGAGGGACTTTTGACGAAGGGACGGGGATTTTTTTCGAGAACGCCGAGAAGACATGCTTTTTTTCGGTGGCGGGATTGCTTTTTGTTGGCGCCTCTCTTTTGCGGATTCACCGTCCCGGACCCCTTCGCGCTCTCTGGATTGCGTTGGTGATCAATCTGCTTTTCTGCAATCACACCATGGGGGCCGTCCTTTACCGATTGTTTCCCCTGTACAAGAGTTTTCACGATCCCCAGCGGATTCTGTCCGTCGTTCAGGTCTGGATGGCGGTTCTGGGGGGGATCGGTCTTTGGACCGCCATGGACGGTCTGTGGAACCGCATTTATACGCATCGGACTCCCCAAGGCGTATCCCTGCGGTCGACCCGATGGGGCGGCGGGGGCGTGTTCGTCGGCGCAGTGGTTCTTGCTGGAGCGCTGTTCGCCGCCACTGTCTGGAACGGCGGCCGGGCGCCTGAATCCGTAGAGTCTTTTGTGGGGTGGGGTCCTGTAGGCGTAGTCTTCTCAGTCTGTATCGCTCTGTCGGCGTTGGGCTTTCTTAGCGGCGCGATGCTCATCGTTCTGGGCCGTCGGCGCGATTTATCTGTGGATGGCGTCGTTTTATGTTTTGGTTTGGGAATCGCCCTGGGGGCGTTGGCTTTTTCCGTGCGCCATGTGGACACCAAGGTCATCGCGCCATCGCGTCTGGAAACGCCTGTTGCCCGGCGCCTGAAAGAGGTTTTGGGGCCGTCGTCCAATCCGCGCTATCTGACATTGGATCTGACGGGCGGCTATTCCGGCGCCTATGAACGACCCGCCTTTCCGCATCTACTCCTGCCGAATCTTTCGGGCCTCCATGGGCTGGAGGATGTTCAGGGCTATGATCCCTTCATCCCGCGCAAATACTCACAATGGCTCGCCACGGTCAATGGCGTCCCCAACCGCAGCCGTCACTTTGGCCTTATATCCTGGCAGGCCGCTCTGTTGACGGAGCCCGCGCCGTGGGGCGCCATCGTCACGCAGAGCGATTTCCCGGACCGGGTTTTAGTCGAGATGGGCTTTCGCCCCAAAGGTGACATCCTACCCATGGGTGACAGCGCCACAACCGAGGCGACGGAGTTTGTCCTGGTCCGGCCGCCCTCGGTTGTCCCGTATGCGCAGATCCTGAATGTTTCCGGTCGCCCCCTGACGCCGGCGCCCGTGATCGAATGGTCGCGCTCCGCCAATGGTTTTCAGGCTGTTGTCTCACCACTCACAGCCGAAAGCCGGTTGCAGGTTTATGACAGCGCCCTGGAGGGATGGATTGCGCGGGTTGACGGTGAAGCCGTGGAGTTGGTGGACGCGCCCTTGCTCCAAATTCCCTTGATGCCTTCGGAGAAATCCCAATTGGTGGAACTGAACTATTATCCCCCCGGCTTGAACGAGGGCTTGGGGGGATTGGCCATCGGCGTTCTTTTGCTGATCGTCCTCTGTGTCCGCCGTCGCCCCACCCGAACCACGGACGAAGCCGCATGACGGCGCCCTTCCGAAACCGCCGCCGACCGGCCCCGCGCGTATCCGTTGTCATGCCCGTCTATAACGCAGCGGATACCATTGAGGGCGCGGCGCGTTCCATTCTGGATCAGACCTGGCGCGACCTGGAATTGATCGTCGTCGATGATGGATCGACCGATGGCTCGCTTGGCATTGTTCGCTCGCTGGCTCGGGAGGACGGACGAATCGCGCCCATCGCCGCCGAACACGCCGGACTGGTCAAGGCTCTTGAGCGAGGGGTTTCGGTCGCGCGCGGGGAACTCATCGCCCGTATGGACGCCGACGACCAGTGCGCTCCCCAGCGGCTGGAACGGCAGATTGACACTCTGAATCGCACGAGCGCCGACGTATGCTCGTGTCACGTCGCCCTTCCCGCGGGGCAGGAGCCCCAGCCCGGCATGGCGCGTTATATGCGCTGGATCAATGGGCTGGAAACCCATGCGGCTATGGAGCGCGAACGCTTTATCGAAAGCCCCCTGGCTCATCCCACCGTCGTGATGCGTTGCTCGGCCTTTGAGCGCGCGGGCGGCTATCGCGATCCGGGCTGGGCCGAGGACTATGACCTGTGGCTGCGCCTGTTCGAGACGGGCGCCCAGTTCGTCAAATGCCCCGAAACATTATTTTTCTGGCGCGACGGCCCCACACGCGCCACCCGAGCCGATTCGCGCTATTCGCTCGAAAACTTTCTCCGGTGCAAGGCCCATTATCTGATCCGGGCTCTGCTGAAGGACCGCCCCTGGCGCATCTGGGGCGCCGGTCGGTATGGAAAGAAACTCTTCAAATGCCTGGCGGCCCGGGGCTTTCTTCCCATCGACTTCATCGACATCGACCCCCGCAAAATCGGCGGCCACGTGGCCACCGTCGCCGCGCCCGGCCCGGGCGATCCCCGGATCCTCGTGCGGGGAGTGGAGGCCCTGATCCCGCCCACCGACGGCGCCCCCCAACCCCTCATCCTTGTGGCGGTCGGCTCCAAAGCCTCCAACCGCGTCCGCAACGACATCCGCGCCGAACTGAACGAAAGAGGATTCGTGGAAGGACGGGATTATTGGTGCGTGGCGTGAAACGGGATGAAAAGAGCCGCGATGCAGCAAATCCTCTGAAAACCAGCGCATCGAAAAAACGCACAGATGACGCAGATCACGCAGATGACTCAACGATGGATAATGTCTATCCCGCCGCCTCCAATACTTGAAGCGAGACGCTGATGACCAAGTCTTTGACCGCTTCGCGATAGGCGGCCATGTGAGGGGCGGCGAGGTGGGCGCGCAAGTGGTCCAGGCTCTCCCATTGTTCCACCACCGTCACCGCGTCGGGGAGCAGGGGGATTTGGCGCGGAAACTCGGTGGCGATGTCGATAGTCGGTTCGTAGGCCAGGCAGCCGTCTTCGGCTCGAACGGCGGGCACGTTGGCGTTGAAAATCTTCAGAAATTCCGGACGGCGGCCCGGAGCGATCTGGATCGTGGCGATCACGTGAATCATCAGAACAGTCTCCTGTGTGCAGATGGCTTATCATCGGCATCCGGCCGGGCTGGTTCCACCCAAAAAAAGAGACCCGACCGGAGGCGGGCTGGCGCCCAGGGGACAGCCCGCGTCGGTCGGGTCTTCGTGGCCTTTTGAGCCGGTGGATTTACATATTTTCCACAATCGCCTCGGCGAATTGGGAGGTGGACACTTTCGTGGCGCCCTTCATCTGCCGTTCGAGGTCATAGGTCACGCGCTTTTGTTTGATGGCGCCCTGGATCCCGCGACGGATCAAAGTGGCGGCCTTTTTCCAGCCCATGTGATCGAACATCATGGCGCCCGACAGCATGAGGGAGCCGGGATTGACCATGTCTTTGCCGGCATACTTGGGGGCTGTGCCGTGGGTGGCCTCGAAGAGGGCCACCGTGTCGCCGATATTGGCCCCCGGCGCCATGCCCAGGCCGCCGACCTGCGCCGCGCAGGCGTCCGACAGATAATCGCCGTTCAGGTTCGGCGTCACGAGGACAGAGTACTCGGTGGGGCGCAGCAAGACCTGTTGGAAAATGCTGTCCGCGATCCGGTCATTGATCATAATCATCCCCTTGGGGATTTCGCCGTTGTGCTTGCTCCACACGTCCTCTTCGGTGATGACCTTGTCGGCGAATTCCTCGCGGGCCAGTTCGTAGCCCCAGTCGCGGAAGGCGCCTTCCGTGAACTTCATGATGTTCCCCTTGTGGACAAGCGTGACCTTGGGGAGTTTGTTGGCGATGGCATATTGGATCGCCTTGCGCACATGGCGTTTCGTCCCGGTAATGGAGATGGGCTTAATGCCCACGCCCGAATCAGGACGGACGTGAGCGCCCATCTCATGGTTCAGGAAGTCGATGACCTTTTGAGCTGCATCCGTGCCTTCGCGATACTCGATGCCCGAATAGACATCTTCGGTATTTTCACGAAAAATGACTACATCCAGATCACCGGGCCGTTTGACCGGGCTGGGCACGCCGCGGAAATAACGCACCGGGCGCACACAGGAATACAGATCGAGGACCTGACGGAAGGTGACGTTCAGGCTGCGGATGCCGCCGCCGACGGGCGTCGTCAAAGGCCCCTTGATGGAGACATGAAACTGACGCAGCGCTTCGAACGTGTCCTCGGGGATCCATTCGCCGAATTTTTCATAGGCTTTTTCGCCGGCATAGACCTCCAGCCAGGCCACCTTCCGCTTGCCGTCAAAGGCCTTGGCCACTGCGGCGTCCCACACCCGCATGGAGGCGCGTGTGATGTCGCCGCCGATGCCGTCGCCTTCGATGAAGGGAATGATCGGATTGTCAGGCACACGCAGTTTGCCGCGACGCCCCAGCGTAATCGCTTCGCCTTCCGAGCCGACTGTCAGATTTTTGAATTCAGCCATAATCTATCTCCTGGAATGAGGTATTCTATTTATGTTTGTCTCGGCAAACAAATCCCGCCGCTGCGTTTGCGCAAGGGATTGAAATTTTAGTCCTCCCCTCTTTCAAGTCAACGCTTATTGGCTGGAAAAGGCCAGAATGGTTTGTAAGTCGAGAAATATCAATGCTTTACGAGTGATTCTTCGCCATGTAAATAGCCCGAAGGCCTGAGGAAAAGATAGCGGACTGGCCGTGGTT
>JADFCT010000163.1 GCA_017161665.1 Candidatus Sumerlaeota bacterium | reverse complement strand
CCGTCACGGATGATGACGGCGGCGTGGGTGTGGACTCCTTCACCGTGACGGTCAACAATGTGTCGCCGGTGGTGGATGCCGGCGCGGATGTGACCATTTCGGAAGGCTCGGCGGCGCCCGTCAGCGCCACCTTCTCCGATCCGGGCGTTGATGATACCCATACGGCAGTGATCGACTGGGGCGATGGAAGCGCCGTGGAGCCCGGATTGGCGGGCAGTCACGTCTATGCCGATAACGGCGTTTTCACAGTGACGGTGACCGTCACGGATGATGACGGCGGCGTGGGTGTGGACTCCTTCACCGTGACGGTCAACAATGTGTCGCCGGTTTCAGGAGCCATCACGGCACCGTTGGATCCGATGTTGGTCAACACGACTGTCAACGCCAGCGCGGATTTCACGGATGTGGGTGTGGACGATACCCATACGGCGCTTTGGCATTGGGGTGACGGAACGTCATCGGACGGAACCATTACGGAAAGCGGCGGCGCCGGGACCGTAACGGGGAGTCATGTTTACACCGTGCCGGGCATCTATACGATCCAACTGGTAGTGACGGATGACGACGGCGGGTCAGCGATTGAGTCCTTCGAATACGTCGTCATCTATGACCCGACCGATGGCTTCGTGACCGGCGGTGGCTGGATTGATTCGCCAGCCGGCGCATACACCCCCGATCCGACGCTGACGGGCAAGGCTTCGTTCGGATTCGTTTCCCGGTATAAAAAGGGCGCCGACACGCCTAGTGGCGAAACGGAATTTTTGTTCAAGGCCGGCAACTTGAGTTTCTGCTCCAACGACTACGAATACCTCGTCATCATCGTCGCGGGCAAGAAGGCCATGTTCAAGGGTGTTGGGACGATCAATGGCGAAGGCGCGTACAAATTCATGATCAGCGCCATTGACGGCGACCTCTATAACTCCGCAGAGCCGGATCGCTTCCGCATCAAGATTTGGGAAGAAGGCGCTGACGGACAGGAAGTGATTGTCTATGACAATCAGCTGGACGCCGCGATCGACGCGGAACCCACCACGGTCCTGGGCGGTGGCTCCATTGTGATTCATGAGACCAAATAAAGGGGGACTCCTCTAAAGGCGAGTGGCCCGGCGATCCGGCCACTCGCCATTTGACGCCAGCGGCACCCGACACTGGCGGCTGCCAACCGGCCTGAGCGTGGATAAAGCCGTCCAAACGCGGACTTCTTGCCTTTTGCTGTTTTGGAAGCGAGGCGTCTCGGATAACTATTGGAAAATCGATCGGGCTTTGCGCATCGCTTGCCGACGCGCAAAGCCCGATCGTGTGCGCCTTTGACACGAATGCCGGCTCCATCGGGGGATTTGAAGAAAAGGGCGTTTTTTTTCGTCTGCCTAAAGTGCGGCTCGGTTTTGTGCGGGGCCCGTGTCCGTCTGGCGTTGGGCGATGGCTTCGGCGACTTTGACGCCATCGACGGCGGCGGACATGATGCCGCCCGCATATCCGGCGCCTTCGCCGGCCGGGTAGAGTCCGGCCACATTGACACTTTCAAAGGATGGGCCGCGCAGAATACGCACAGGGGAGGAACTGCGCGTTTCAACGCCCGTCAAGACGGCGTCGGGATGGGCGAATCCTTTGATTTTGCGATCGAAGACCTGCACCCCTTCTCGCATGGCCGCAATGGCATAGGGCGGGAGGCACAGGGCGAGGTCGGTGTAGGTGACGCCGGGGCGGTAGGTCGGCGCGACGGCGCCCAGGGTGTGTGTCGCTTTTCCCTCCAGGAAGTCACCGACCCGCTGGACCGGCGCCCGGTAGTTCCTTCCGCCGATTTCAAACGCCCGTTGTTCCCATTGCCGCTGGAATTCCACGCCCGCCAGCGGTCCCGTTCCGTCGAGATCGTCGGGCGTGACGCTGACCAGGACAGCGGCGTTCGCATTTTCCGCCACCCGGGCATGTCGGCTCATGCCGTTTGTGACCACCCCCCCGGCCTCGGACGACGCGGCCATCACCTCGCCGCCGGGGCACATACAAAACGTATAGACCCCCCGACCGTCCGCGGCGCGATGGGATAATTTATACTCCGCCGCGCCCAGGTCCGGATGGCCGGCGTAACTACCGAACTGGGCCCGATCAATCCACGACTGCGGATGTTCGATCCGCGCGCCGATGGAAAAGGCTTTCGCTTCCATCGTCACACAGCGGCGATGGAGCATGGAAAAGGTGTCACGGGCGCTGTGGCCCACCGCCAGCATCACCTGGGAGGCGTCAATCCTTTCGCCGCCTTCCAGGACAACCGCGCGGACGGCGTCGCCTTCGATCAGGATGTCCTCCACCCGTGACTCGAATCGTACCTCGCCGCCCAGGGAAAGGATCGTTTTCCGAAGCGCTTCCACCACTCGAATCAAGATGTCCGTGCCAATATGGGGATTCGCCTGATACAGGATTTCCTCGGGCGCGCCGGCGTGGGCCAGTTCCTCCAACACCCATCGGCATCGGTGGTTCCGGTCCTTAATTCGGGTCGTCAGTTTGCCGTCCGAAAACGTTCCGGCCCCCCCCTCCCCAAAGGCCACGTTGGAGCGTTCATTCAATGTCCCGGCTTTCCAGAAGGCATAGACATCCTTCGCCCGCTCGCGCGCCTTTTTTCCCCGCTCCAGAAGCAAGGGCCGGAATCCCATCCGCGCCAACATCAATCCCGCGAACAAACCACATGGCCCCATGCCGACAATGATCGGCCGCGCCGGATCGCTCCCCGTCGCCGGCGCCGTCGCCACGAACCGATACTGCTCATCGGGCGTCCAGGACACCGGGACCGGGTGATCCGTCCTGGACAGAATCGCCTCGTCGTTCGCCGTCGCCACATCCACCGTATACGTCAGGACAATCGCCTGTTTGCGGCGCGCATCGATGGACTGGCGGCGAATCCGAACCGAGCGCAACTCGGACGTCCCGATGCCCAAGGCCTGAGCGATCGCGTCCCTGAGATTGGCGTCCGAATGGCCCGGTGGTAAATTAATATTTCCAATTCGCAGCATTACATCTCCATTTGCAGCCGTCGCCGCGGATTCGCTTTTGAGCGGAACGTTGTTTCATGGACGAGAAAATTCATTTGTCTTTCACGGTCATGAAGTTCCATTCGATCGGCCCATAGCGCGAGGGCCAGGGGCCTTGGGGCTGTTGGACGTTACCCTGTGGTTTTCCATCCTGAACGGTGACCCTCAATTCGGTCAGCGAAAAGGCGCCCTTTTCAAAGTCAAAGGTGGTCCCGTCGTCGTCATACAAGTGGAAGACGCCGTTCTTTTTTCCATAGTGGCGGACCTCGAGCGGCAGGTCGCCCTGCGCCGATGCCACGTTGGGGATGGCGGGCATCAGGGGGATGATCCCGCCATCTTTGACCAACAGGGGAATCCGCTCCAGGGGCGCTTCGATCTCAATGGTTTCGCCGCCGCCGACACGCGCGCCGGAATAAAAATCATACCAGTCGCCGTTGGGCAGAACCACCTTGCGGCTGGTTTGCCCTTTGAAGACGGGCGCCACCAGGATGGACGGCCCCATCATGTATTGATCCGTCGATTCGAGTCGGCGGGTCTCCGCGTAGGGGTTGTCGGCGTCATGCAGCGCCCCGCCCACCATTTGTTCCTGCGTGTCGAATCCTGCTTCCAGGATCATGGCCCGGAAGGGAGGGATCCCTTTTTGATTGTAGTCATAAAAGGCCGAATAGACATAGGGCAACAGGCGCATCCGCAGTTGGATCACGTCGCGCACCATGTCCGTGACCGGCTCGAAACTCCAGGGCTTTTTGCCCGACGACCAGGCGTTCAGCATCATGAGCGGTGAGAAGGCGACCGATTGGAACCGACGGACCCATTCTTCTGGTGAGCCGGCGCTGCGAATCTCGGGCGTCCACAACACGCCGGCCAGCGAGCAGTTGACGAGGGCGGTGATGTACCCTTCGTGACCGTAATAGTCGCTGTAAATGACAAATCCCTGCGGGGGGGCGCCGCCGTTCGAACTGCGCACAAGGCCATAGGTCCGTTGATTCATCGCCCGAAAGCGGTCCATGTGCATTTTCTGAATCATCAGCCCATAGACCTGTCGCATTTGTATGGCGCTGGTTCCCGACGGAAACGTGGCGTGATCCGGCCACAACCAGTTATCCACGCCGTCCACTTCGTCGAATTTGTATCCGCTGACGCCGATATCCAGATGCGTTTTTTGATGATGATCCAGGAGGACCTTCTGGGCCGCCGGGATCGTATAGTCGGGGACTTCTCCCAGCCAGACCGTGTGGCTGCCCGTATAGGGGCGCATGGCGTCGATGATGGACGATGACGGCGCGATATAGGGATTCTCCCAGAGATTGACAAAGATCCCCCGCTCGCGCAGGGCGCCCACAAAGCCTTTGGGATCGGGAAAGCGTCCCTTGTCCCAGTCAAAAGAACAGGGATAGGCGAAATCCTGCCAGCCCGGCTCCAGCCCCAGCACATCCAGCGGAAAATCCCGTTTGGCAAATTCGGCCACCTCATTCATGACATCTTCGGCCGAAAAGCGGGTATGGACGCGGTGCCAGAAACCCAGTCCCCATCGGGGCGGCAAGACGCCACCGCCGCAGTAGAGATTATAGCGTCGCACGGCTTCCAGGGGCGACCGACCGCCGAAGACAAAGACCTCCAGTCCCTCTCCCTGAACGCTTGCTTCGACGGCGTCCGACAGGGGTTTTGAGCTCCAGCCCTTCCCGGTGGTCCGGTCGATCACGGGCGGCAGATGGCTGTCCTTGCGGTTCGAGATGCCCGGATAGAAGGAGGGGCGGCGGGCCGTGTTGATGAAAACGCCATAGCCCTTGTTCGAGATATAGAACGGAACCGGGGCATGGGTGGCGCCTTTGAAGCCGCCATAGTGATCGACCTTGAGGTGGTAAACCTGTCCGCGCCGGTTCAGCCCCTCAAATTCCAGGCCCAGGCCATACACTTTTTCCGAAGGCTCCAGCGGCAGGCGCACACTCGCATGGGGCGCGGCGATCTGACCCCTTGTGGCCTTGGGGTCAAAGGGGAATGCCGCGTCCCCCATGGATTCCAAGGCTTCGATTTTGGGGGCATCGGCATAATCCAGCGGCGCCAGTTCTTTGGCGCCAATCCGGCTTTGCCAGACGCCCGGCGCCACCTTGGTCCAGTTCAGGAGTTCCATCTTGTCGATGGTCGTCGGCTGAACGGCCCATGCCGATCCCGGAGCGATGACCAAGGTGATCCCGATCCAGACCGTCGTCGCATATCGTTGCAGTCGATTCATGTTCAGTTATTTCCCCTCCGAATCATTCGGTTGAATAAGGACTCGTGTCTCACCCTTGGCCGGTACCGTCACGGCCAATCCGGTGTGCAGTTGCTGTCCGGTGAAGATGCGGGCTTCGCCGGAGTCGATGGTGACTGTGTAGGACGCCTCCGGCTCCACGACGAACCACTCCGGGATGGTGTTCATCCGGGGCCAGTCCCGTTTGAATCCCATGTATAACCGATGGCGCGGAATATCGAATTCCAACAATCCCTCGTAAGCTTCGGTGGAGCGGACCACGATGGCAAGGCCGTCGTTCACGGGCGCGGCGCCCAGTTCCATTCCCTGCAGCCAGGGGCGCGCGACGACGCCTTGCGTGTGCATCAGGGCATGGATGAGGGTGGTGCGCACGCCGTTGGCCTGCAACTTCATGGTTCCCCACAGCTCGCCATGTTCCTTGCGCTTCGGGTGATCCACCAGGTTGACGCGTGTTTCGCGATCCACCCACGCCAGACCCTTTTCCGACGGATAGCGGTTCAACAGATACAGCGCGCCTTCGATGGAGTCGGCATATCCGTCAATCGATTCGCCCTCCCAGGGATAGTTCTGGTACTTCGGCTTCATAAGGCTGTCCAGTGTCGCTACGATATGCGCGCGGTAAACGGGTTGATCCATCACCATGTCATAGCAGATGTACGACACATAATTATAGCCCCAGCCGTCGCTCATGCCATCCTGCCAGCCGCCGAGTTTGGCTGACGGATTGTCGGCGGGACGGATGACATTATACATCATCCCATCTTCGATCTGGCCACGTTTCAGGACATCGTCGAACATTTTGCGGAGTCTTGGCGCGTACTGCTTCGCTTTTGCCGGATTGACCTCCGACTCCACACCCAGCAACAGCCCCAGCCCCCCAATGATTTCACAGCCGTGATCGCGCAGCCGTTCGGGCGTATAATTCTCGTTGGACAGGTAGTAGTCCGCCAGTCGCTCGGCCCAATCCAGATATTTGGGATCGCCCGTCATGGTGTGGAGCCGGGCCAGGGCCTGAATCTGTTCGCCGTTGACTTCCACATTGGTCGAAACGATTTTGCCGAAGGGCGTGTCAATGTCCGCATGTTTCCAGAGGTCATCCTCAATGGCGCGCATTCGATCAAACCATTCATCCCGCCCGGTGATTTCCACCATGGCGATCAGACCATCCTTGACGTATTCCGAGGCTTCAAAGACCAGGTCCGCCTTGTTCGGATTCGTCAGTTCCCCTTTGGTCAAATCATAGGACGCGGGGATGCGATCCAGCCGATTGCACAAGGCTCGCTCAGCATGAAGCGCGCTCCGGACGGGGCCGTTGAAGGCGTCCAGGTCCACCGCCCAGGCGGCCCATGTCAGAAAGGGCATACAGTCGGCCGCCGTGTCGCGGTAGTTCCATTTGCCGTCCGCCACATACAGGCCCGTCTTGGGATCGATCTTTTTCAGGGCCACTTCATGGAGCCAGCGATGAATCTTGTTCAGAGAGTGGCCGGCGATTTCTGCGGATCGTTCGGCCCCTTCCCAAGCTGTCGCATCGTCCGAAGCCGTCGCGTTCAAAATCACCAGCGTCACACCGGCGGCCAGCGCCCAGCGCCTTGCAATCCTGATTCCATTTCCTCGCATGATGGTTCTCCTCCGATATGAGTTCGCCCCACTTACTCCAGCCGTGTGGCTCGTTCTACCAAGTTTCTATCAAAATAATTGGTGGACATGCCGGCGTCAATCACAATGCCCTGGGCGTTGATGCCCGAAGAGCGCTCACTGATCAGAAAGGCCGCCAGATCGCCGACTTCCGATGTCTTCAGGGCTTCATGGCGCAAAGTGGCCTGTTCCGCATACAGATAGGGCTTCAGATAGCCGGGGATGCCGGCCGATGCCGATGTCTTGAGCAAACTGGCGCAGACGGCGTTGAACCGGACGCGGCTGAAGGCGCTGAAGGATTTGGCCAGGAAACACACCGACGAATCCAGCGCCGCCTTGACAGGCGCCATATAGCCATATTGTTCGGCCGCCATGCGCGTGGATGAAATCGAAATGGTGAGGGCCGAGCCGTCGGGAGCGAAGAGATCCTTGAACGCATTGGCCAGAGCGATAAAGGAAAAGCACGAAATGTTGATGGCCTGGAGAAAATCCTCCCGTGGCGTTTCGTGAAAGGATTTCGGCCCGTCTTCGCTGTAGTTGGCAAACGCGATCGAATGAATCAAACCGTGAATGACGGGATGCTTGTCACCCACCGCGTTCGCCACGGCGTCGATGTCTGCCTGCCGTTCCACATCGCACACAAAGACATCCGCCTCCGGGAACAGTTTTTGGGCAATGGACTGATGTTTTTCGGTCTGGACCACGTGGACAATCCGCGCGCCGGCCTCCATTAATGATTTGGCGCAATGGAAGGCCACGCTTTTTCGGTTGGCCAGTCCACAGATCACGACCACCTTATCTTTCAATTTCAGAAAATCCATGGGAGATACCTCGCTTGATATTTGAATTCGCTGCCGGATGGGCGTCGGCGCCGTCACGATTTTTGCGCGCTGCGCGGCAAACATCGCGCCGGCGTCTCAGTTGCTTGTTCTCTAACCCAGTGCTCCGCTCCCTATCGGTCGCTCCATCCTGGGCTTGTATATGTCGCCACCTTCGGGGCTGGATGTCGGATGGACCAAAGTTGCCTGGTTAAAACCGACGCGTGGGGTTTTAGGCTGACGAAAATAAAGAAATCCCTTTCTTTCTCACGTGGGCGCATGTCCCTCAAAATAGACACAACACATGATGAAAATGGCGCCGAGGCCCGTCCGCCAATGATATTTCACCACAGAGTCACAGAGGACTTACAGAGCGCGAAAAAGGGGGGGGATTCATTTCTTCCGTGTCCCTTATTTATTTCTCCGCGTCCCTTATTCATTTCTTTCACGTCCCTTTTTTAGCCGGCTTCAGCCGGCTAAATCTCTCGAAAAAAACGACTGGGTTCCCCATGAGCGGCCTACGGCGTTTACAGCAAT
>JADFCT010000162.1 GCA_017161665.1 Candidatus Sumerlaeota bacterium | reverse complement strand
TTTCATGTGCGCGAAAGCCTGCACGCGCAGGGACCGTGGGACGAATTACGGCCGGCGGATATGTATGCCGAAACCTGAAATGGGACTAAAACCTCCCTCCCTTTGGGCTCAATAGGGGTTCCTCGCCATTTTTTATTGAGCGATCGCCTTTTTGCGGATAATTGATTGTTAAGTAATATGAAGAAACAACCGATAGTTAAAAGGGCAGAGGCCGGGGATGTATTGCTGTCGGCGCGCTTTTGACGACTTGGGGGGGGCAGACGGGGCGGATCGAACGCCCGGATGTGATTCCTCTAAAGACCGGAACGATTGAACTTAATAGTGTTTCCCACTCAACTCGGGGGCAGGGAGATAGGAACCTATGGATTATAAATCCTTGGTGGACACCTTGGACGATTGCCTGGCTACGTTGGACGAACGGTTCTCCGACCTGGCGCAGATCCTTCGGATCACCGAAACGGCAGGGCAATTACGTGATTTCGGTCGCTCGTGCGACTCCGCCTTATTGGAAGCCATCGGACAGGGGCTGGACGAACTTTATTCTAAAATCATGTTGGATGATTGTGACAAACCGGGCGAAGCGTATGCGGCGACCCGCGCGACAGTGGATCACATGCGCGCGTGGGGCGGATCGGGGGAAGGGGCGCCGGACCTTCCCGACGCGGCCCCGGAGGCCGTGAACACGATGCTGGTCCTCGGAGGGCTGCCGCCGTTTACGAACAGTGGCGACGCGGCGCCGGAAGACCCGGAGGGGATCGAGGGGCTGAACGCGGCGCTGGCGGAACTGGCGGCCGCCGCGGAAGCGCAGAAGGCGATCGAATCCTTCACCGTCGCCAACATCGGCCAGTCCCCCGGCCCGGTACCGCTGGAAGATCAGGAAATCATCTCGGAATTTGTCTTCGAGAGCCTGGAACATCTGGAAGCCGTTGAGCAGAGCCTGATCGACTTGGAAGACAATCCTGAGGATAAGGACCTGATTAATGACATTTTCCGGCCCGTTCACAGCATGAAGGGCGGCGCGGGCTTTCTGGGCGTTACGGAAATCAATCAGGTGGCCCATGAGACGGAAACGCTTTTGGACCGGGCCCGCAAGGGGCAGCTGGTGGTCACTTCCAGCATTATTGATCTGGTCTTGCAGAGCATCGACATCCTGAAACAACTGACAGAAAAACTGTCACTGTGTTGTGAAGCCGCCTCCGGCAAGACGGTGGCGGAATGGCCCATCATCGGCGTGGACTCCATTTTGTCTCAATTGCGAAACACACTGGCAGGAAAAGCGCCGAAGCCCAAAAATCCGTCGCCACGACTGGGGGAAATGCTGGTTGAGGAAGGCCGGGTGACGTCTGAGCAGATTGATGAGGCGTTGGATTTGCAGGACGCCCCTCTGGGTGAGATTCTGGTCAAAACGGGGGCGGTATCGGAACAGGACGTCAGCGAAGCCCTTGCCCAGCAAAAAGCCAGGGCAGGGGCCAAACCGGCCGTTTCGGGGGCTGTGAAGGTCGATATTTCCAAACTGGACGCGCTGGTCAACCTGGTGGGTGAGTTGGTCATCGCCCAGTCCCTGGTGGACCAGAATCAAATGGTACGGGAACTGAATGACCAAAATCTGACACGGGACATTCTGTTGCTGTCCAAGTTGACCAAAGACATGCAGGATCGCGTGATGGCCCTGCGCATGATGCCGATCCGTCAGACCTTCCAGAAAATGAACCGTCTGGTGCGCGACGTCAGCCGCAAAGCCAACAAGAATGTGGACCTCATCCTTCAGGGTGAGGAAACCGAATTGGACAAGACGGTGATCGAACAGATTGGCGATCCCCTCATTCACCTCGTTCGAAACAGTGTCGATCACGGGATTGAGTCGCCGGAGGAACGGGCAAAGACAACCAAACCCCCCGTCGGCCGGATCAAACTGAACGCCTTCCACCAGGGAGAATCGATTGTCATCGAAATCGAGGACGACGGGCGGGGGTTGAATTGTAAAAAGATTCGCGCCAAGGCGATCGCGAACGGTCTGCTGGGGCCGAATGAACTGGTGACGGACGACCAATTACACATGATGATTTTCGCCCCCGGTTTCTCCACGGCCGATAAGGTGACGGATATTTCGGGCCGCGGCGTGGGTATGGACGTGGTGAAGCGAAACATCGAAAAGTTGCGTGGCCGGATTGATGTGTGGTCTCAGGAAGGCGTCGGTTCGCGTATCTCGATCCGCCTCCCGCTGACGTTGGCCATCATCGACGGCATGATCGTGATGGTGGGCCAGGAGAAGTACATTATTCCCACCACGTCGATTCGCGAATCCCTGCGTCCGGAGAAGGAACAGGTTGTGACCGTGAAGAACCGCGGCGAAATGATTAATGTGCGCGGTTCCCTGATCCCGCTCATCCGAACGCATCGCCTCTTTAGCATCCACGATGCCTTGCAATCGGTGGACGAGGCGTTGGTGATTGTGGTCGAAGAAGGGGGGCAAAGCGCCTGTGTCATGGTCGATGACCTCCTGGGACAGCAACAGATTGTCATCAAGAGCCTGGGCGACCGTTTCTCCAACCATCGTGGCATTGCGGGCGCCAGCATCCTCGGCGACGGCCATGTGGGACTGATTATGGACATCAACGGTGTGATCGGGTTGAGTTCCGGCAGAGCCAAACTGGCTATCCAGGCATAGGAACCCTCAGAGGAAGGTGAAGGGATTATGAGCGATTCTTCAACAGTTTCAGGGACCGAGGCGGTGGCGTCATCCGCTAACGAGGTGGCCGAATATGCCGGGATGTACCTGACCTTTGGATTGGGCGATGAAATCTACGGCGTGCCGATTCTGAAGGTGCGCGAGATCATCGGCTTGATGGATTTTACCCGTGTCCCCATGAGCAAAGGTTTCCTGAAGGGGGTCATCAATCTGCGCGGCAAGGTGATTCCCGTCATTTGCCTGCGGCAACGGTTCAACATGCCGGCAGTGGATTATACGGAAGAGACGTGCATCATTGTCATTGAGACGGACCAGGATCAGATGGGGGTGGTGATTGACAGCGTCGCCGAGGTCGTCAACATGAAGCCCGAGGCCCTGGAGCCACCGCCGGTCTTCGGCGCCGAATTCAGCACGGATTTCATTCTGGCCATGGGCAAGAGCGCCGAACGCATTTTTACGTTGCTGGACATGGACCGGATTCTGGACATTCGGGATTTTTCGGCTTCGGCGGTCTAATCGCCGGCGCCTTCCGTGGGATGCCTTTGTGGTTTGACGGGTGATTCTTTCCCAATTTTCAGACAGGCGGATTTTTTTAGTGACAGGATTTTTCTCTAAAGAATCGAATTCCAATCCGGCCGCATACAGCGCCGGCGCTCCTTTAAAGGAATCAGAGTTTGAGAAGATTCGCCGCCTGGTCTATGATCGAGCGGGGATATCGCTGGGAAGCCATAAAAAAGACCTGGTGCGCACACGACTGCAAAAGCGACTGCGAGTCTTGAATCTCGGTTCCTACGGCGACTACTACGACTACGTTGTCAACCATGATGAGTCCGGCTCGGAACTGATCCACATGCTGGATGCGATTTCGACGAACAAGACGGATTTTTTCAGAGAAAACCAGCATTTCGAGTTTTTGCGCAACGAAGCGCTTCCGAAAATTCTGGAACTCAAGAACCGGCGCAATGACAACCGCCTGCGTTTCTGGAGCGCCGGATGTTCGACGGGCGAGGAACCGTACACGTTGTCGATGGTTTTGCACAAGGCCTTGGCCAACACCGGGGGGTGGGACCTGAAAATATTGGCCACGGATATTTCCACGCGCGCTTTGGAACGGGCCGTCGAAGGGGTCTATACGGAAGAACAGACCGCGGGGATTCCCGGCAACATACGATCCGAAGTATTGACGCCGGTCCAACGTTCACCGGTCAAAGTGTATTCCATTGCGGATAAATATCGGCGGGTTGTCAGTTTTCGCCGTCTGAATCTGATGGATCCGCAGTTTCCGTTCAAGGGACTGTTCGATGTGATCTTCTGTCGCAATGTTATGATCTATTTTGACAAACCCACCCAAGAGGCGCTCGTCAATAAATTTTATCGGTACCTGCAACCAGGCGGTTATTTGCTGATCGGTCATTCCGAGAGCCTGGCGGGCGCGACGACGTCGTTCAAGTATGTTCGGCCAACAGTTTACCTGAAGACGTAATGGTCTCGACAAGGGGCGCAGGGACGCGTTAATGGGCAGCGGGAGATGATCGAGAATCGTTATGTGCAACCGGGACAGATCGTTGTGGCGCGCGCGCCCACAGCGCTTAAGGCCGTCGTGGGGCCCGGCGTGGTGATTTGTCTGTGGGATACGAAGCGCCAATGGGGCGCCATGGCCCACTGCGTCTATCCGGAACCGAATGGCAAGACGGTGGCCACAACGCGATACGCCAGCGTGGCCATCCCCCTGCTCGTACAGCGGATGATGGACGAAGGCGCCCAGCGGGAAGACCTGGTGGCCAAGGTGTTTGGCGGGGCCCGCCCCAGCCGATGGCGTTTCTGGCGCCGATCGGACTTGGGGCGTCATACCATCGCCGTTGTTCTTTCCTGCCTGCGCCGCGAACAAATTCCCATCATCGCTGAGGACCTGGGCGGTCGGCGTGGCCGGCGGCTGGTTTTTCTGACTGAGGAAAACCGCGTCCGCGTGATGCGAACCCATGACATCCGAAAATCCGATTGGTATCCCGGAACGTCGGACCGACGAACGTAAGGGGGCAACGGGGATATTCGACTGGATCTCAACATGCCAAACGGAGTATTCTCCCTTTTATGATTTTATAACTTAACCAGCCGGTCGATGTCTTTTGGAAATGTGGGGGGTGTTCCGGGGTGGTTGTGACGGACGCAGGAGAAACCGGAGATGGCGAAACAAGCGATACGGGTATTGGTTATTGATGACTCGCCCACTATCCGCGCCATGATGCAAAGTTTATTGTCCAAAGATCCGGGCATTGAAGTGATCGGCACGGCCGCCAACGCCTATGAAGGACGCGAAAAAGTCATCCAACTTCAGCCGGATGTATTGACGTTGGATATTCACATGCCCGGTGTGGACGGGATGGTCTTTCTGGAAAAGTTGATGAAAGGCCGACCGATGCCGGTCATCATGGTCAGCGCGTCAACCCAGCAGGATGCGGAGTTGTCCTTGCGCGCTCTGGATTTGGGCGCCGTCGATTTCATTACGAAGCCAGCGCTGAACACGACGACGGCTATGAGCGAATTGGCTGAGGATCTGACGTCCAAAATCAAGGCGGCGGCGGCGATTCCCGACATTCGGCGCCATGTAATTCGTCAGCGGGGGCGGCTACGATTAAAAATGGGGCGTCCGGTCGTGACCGGCGCGGCGCCAGCGGCCACCCGATCCCGTCAGCGCGACCCGATTCCACAAATCAACCAGAAACTGTCCCCCACGGCATCGCAACATGTGATCGCCATTGGCGCCTCCACGGGGGGAACGGAAGCCATCCGGGAAGTACTGGAGCCACTGCCCCCCTACACCCCCGGGATCGTCATTGTTCAACACATGCCGGAGCACTTCACGGAAGCCTTCGCGAATCGGCTCAACACATTGTGCGCCCTTGAGGTGCGTGAGGCCAAGGATCAGGATGCGATCCTTCCGGGACGGGCCCTGCTGGCCCCGGGGGGCAAGCACATGATGGTCCGACGGGGCGTGAAGGGATATTTTGTCAACGTCAAGGATGGCCCCCTGGTCTGTAGTCACCGCCCCTCAGTGGAGGTGCTGTTCCAGTCCGTTGCGACCACGGTGGGCGACAAGGCCATTGGCGTCATGCTGACCGGGATGGGAGGCGACGGCTCGCGGGCCATGGCTCAAATGCGTCAGGCCGGAGCGCGCACGATCGCGCAGGACGAAGAATCGTGCGTTGTCTTCGGGATGCCGCGCGAGGCGATTCGCCTGGGCGCGGTCGAAAAAGTGTTGCCTCTGAATCGAATCGCGAAACAGGTATTGGATTATTTATCATGACTTGTTCGTATCGGACAAGTCCGCCAGGGAGATGACCGATGTACTTACCGTTGGGACAGTATTCGCCGCCGGTGACCCTTGGGCTGGTCGCCGCTTCACGCCCGTGTTTCCCCCGTGAAATATCCGAACGCCGAACCCATGCGCTCAAAACAGAATGTGACAAGCGGCAATTGAGATTGATTGAAGTGTCGGGGCGCAGTGGCATTATTGAGACACGCGAGGACGCCCATGAAGCGGCCCGTCAGTTGAAGCAGGCGGGCTGTGACGCGGCGGTGCTGTTCCTGGGCAATTTTTCCCCTGAAATCGAAGATGCGGTTTTTATCAAGGCCTTCGAGGGCCCGGTCCTGCTCATGGCCGCCGAAGAAGAATCCGTCAACGCCCTGGCGCTGGATCGCGGGGATGCGTTGTGCGGATTGTTGTCCGCCACCCTGTCGGTCGCCAAGCGCGACCTGAGGCGGCGCGTTCATATCCCCGCCGTTCCTCTGGTATCCGCGACAGCGGGGGCGGGCGAAATCGAACGCTTCCTTCGCATCATGCGCGTCGTGAAAGGTGTCCGCAACGCCACGATCGCCTTGTTTGGCCCCCGGCCCCGCGATTTCGAGACCTGTAGTTACAACCTGGCCTCCTTGTTGTCGCTGGGAGTGGAAATCGAGGAACTGGGTTTCTTCGACCTGGCGAACGAAGTCCAACGGATTCGGGAAAAAGACATCGAAGCCGTCGGCGCCACGGCTGCGGAAATCGCCAGTGAGATTCCCAATGTCCCGGACGGCGAGTTTGCGCAACGTTTGGGCGCCTATGAACGGGCGCTGTTGGTGTTTCGGGAACGGCTGGGGCTGTCGGGCGCCACGACACAATGCTGGGCAGAGCAGGAATTCTGCCTGCGCCATGCGCCGTGCGCCATCAACGCCCGCCTGGCTGCTCGCGGCTTTCCCGTGGCCTGTGAAAACGACGCCTACTCGCTGGTCGCCGAACTGATGGGACAGTACGCCTCGAATCAGAGCGTCACGGTCCTGGACTTGAACCATACGATTCCACCAGACCTGCATCCGAGCCTCTCGCGGTACAATGCCAAGGACCTGGTCGGCCTTTTCCACTGTGGGAACACGGAAATGAAGCGGCTGCGCTATGGCGAGATGAAACACCAGATTACCATGAAGCGCAATATGGAGCCCGATTCGGCGCCGGATATCAGCCGCGGGACGTTGGAGGGAATGATTGCCGCTTCGCCCATCACGGTTATGCAGATTCACGGCGCCGGTGACGGTCTGCGGGCCTATATCATGGAAGGTGAGTTCCTGGACATTGATCAGGGAACGTATGGGGTTGTCGGAACCGCCCATTTGCCCGGATTCATGCGCTTTTATCGGCATGTATTGCTGGGCCGCTTCCATCACCACGCCGGAGTGGCTTTTGAACACTGCGGCGGTATTTTGTATGACGCCATGCGTCTGTTGGGGATCGAGACCATCGATACACCCAAACCGGCCGGCGCGCTCTATCCCGGGGAGAATCCATTTTAGCAATGGGGACGTGGCGACCTGCGCCCCCATTGCGTTTGATCATGATCGATCTTCATACACACAGCACCGCTTCGGATGGCTCCCTGACTCCCTCGGCTCTTGTCGTTAAGGCGGCGGCCGAGGGTTTGTCTATGATCGCCTTGACCGATCATGACACGGTTACGGGGATTCCAGAGTTTCTGGAGACGGCCGCGGCGACGCGGAGCCTGGAAGGGGTGGGGGGCGTGGAAATCAGTTCCCAGGGCCCTCGGGGCGCGGCGCATATCCTCGGGTATGGTGTGCGCGGGGCGGTGGGACCGGCCCTGGCCGAGACGCTGGAGTGGTTTCGCAAGGCGCGGGAACACCGGGGCCGTCAGATTGTTGAGCGTCTGGGGCGGCGTGGCATCGCCATGGACTATGCCGAGGTGGTGGCTGAGAGCGGCGGCGAGGTGGTCGGCCGCCCCCATGTGGCCCGCGTTTTAATTAAAAAGGGCGTCGTTGCCACAACCTACGAGGCCTTCGCTGAATATCTGGGCGAAGGCGGCGCCGCTTTTGTCAAAAAGCACCGACAGGACGCTTTGAAAACAGTGCAGCTCTTGCGCGATGAAGGACTGGTTCCCGTTCTGGCTCATATCTCGACACTGCGACTCGATGATGACGAACTGAGTGATTTTGTAGGACAATTGCGCGACGGCGGCCTCATGGGGATTGAGTCATACTATCCGAGCTATTCACAGGCGGATATGACACGATGCCGACAGTTGACGGCCCGTTATGGCCTCATCGCCACGGGGGGGTCGGATTTTCA
>JADFCT010000015.1 GCA_017161665.1 Candidatus Sumerlaeota bacterium | reverse complement strand
GGATGGATATACAGAAAGCAATTATTGATGTCCATCGGCTCAGACATCATGCTCTGAAACTCCTGCTCGTCCACGGCCTTTGTCACACGCGCCACCACTGTCTCAAACTCGCGCTGGGCCTTGGGATCGTCCTCGTCCTCCTCCAACATCATTTCGGCTAATTCCAGATTGTCTGTCACCTCGCTGCGAATCGCATCCCATGGCTCAACGATATTGCGGTGGGCCTTGAGTTCTCTTAGCAGGTTTTGCGCTTTTTGCTGATCGTTCCAGAAATCCGATTCGCCTGAAACGGCTTCCAACCGTTCGATTTCATCACGCCGTTTGGCCAGGTCAAAGATACACCTCGGCGTGGTTTACCCGCTTCAACAGGTTCTTCAACTCCTTGATCACATCACCGTACACGTTCGTCACTTCCTTGCTGAAATGAAATACCCTATGGGATTAAGGGCGTTTTTCCGCCCGTTGTTTACGCCAATTCTGAAACTTCCGCCACAAGAGTTCATCCAATGTCCGTGGCGGCCGCAGTGTCTGAGTCGGATCGTTGGCTTTCAAAATATCGCGAATCAGTCGCGCAGCGTCAAAGGCCGCCTGTTGCGTCAATTCCTCCAGACAATGGCGATTGGACCACGACTTGAAATTCAGCCCCATGTTCGAGTCGCCGGCATGAACGCGTCGCGTCGCAAAGGTGGCCAGAAGTCGATCCGTCTTGGCGTCCCGCAGGCGAAATTCCATCTGCGCCTCGGCGGCTCCGGCATAAAAGCCAATAAAATAGCGCAACCACCCCACACCGGTTTCAATCTCCGTCACCGCAGCCTCCAGCTGAAGAACACGCTCGCGCCGACGCAGATACAAATCCAAATCTTCTTCTTTCGTCACGATTGTGGGGGAAGGATGCGTCAACAACAAACCGCGATACAGATTGTCTTGTAAGGATTGCTCCGTCAAATCAACCAGATCGCGGCTCTCCGGCCGGATGGGGTTCAACCAATGCACAACTCGAATCGCGATAACCGAAGGCGTCGAGGGACCTTCGAACCGCTGGGATCGCATGAGCTCGATGTTATAGCCCTTAAGCCGTGTGGCCGGTTGATAGCGCGTCAGAAATCCTGTTTGGACAACAGGAAACGAACACCCTGCGGCCAGAACCACTCCGAGTAAAACAAGTCCTAGCGCTGGAACGTATGATGCTTTCCGCTGGAACATCTCAATCGTCTTCATTCGTCGTTACCATCCAGATGGTCAAGCCGCTTATGGCGTCCCTCAATATATGGCTGGTATCCCATACGCTCCCAAAAGCGCTGACCGCCTTCGTTGCTACAATACACCTGCAATTGAATCACGGTGACCCCCTGAGCGGCAAACCTCTTTTCCACCTCATGCACCAAAGACCGCCCAATTCCCTTCCCCCGCCAAGGCGGCCGGATCACGATATCCGAGATGTATCCGAATCGAGGCGGCATGAACATCAGATAATTCCGGGCGCGATAAGCCAGGCAAAACCCCACGATCTGCGAGGCCGTTTCACCGTCCGAAATCAAATCCGTTTCCGCCACAGCCATTATCGCATCATCACTGCGAAGGTGCGTTTCCCCATATTTGCCGTAGTATTCCTCGGCCCATTTGGACAACTGAATTCGGTCTTCAAAGGATTGAAATTCGCGCATCATCTCGATCCACAATGCGGCGGCGGCATCCAAATCCCGCAATCCACCTTCGCGAATCTGAATGCTCTCTATCATCCTTTTCCTCCAAGAGCCGGAATTCACTCATCTGAGTCCAACGCCATGACCTTGCCTGAAGGCGTTTCGGCAACAGAATCGACAAAACGCCAGATTGGGGGAATCTGTTCGTGTGACAGCAGGTTTCTCAGGAAATCACATAATAGTTTCCCATCATCCGGCGTCGTCGTCCCGCGCCAGACAATGTCGCCACACAGTTGAGGCGGGGCATCGCCGATACGTCGCATTCGCACCCGCGCCCGAACCACGCATGGATGCCCTTCCAAAGCCGCCTGAATTTCTTCGGGATAGATACAACCCGACTCCAAGCGGATCATGGTCACCTTGCGGCCCCGAACCGTTACATCGCCATCTTCGTCCATCGTAGCCATATCTCCGGTCATCCACCACCCATTCCGCTCGTCTTCGGTTCGTAAGGACGGAGGATTACAATATCCCGAAAACAGTCCAGGACCTTGGAAACCGAGTTCCCCTGTTTCACCAGGGCCTAACGGTACCCCGGCGTCATCAAAAATCGCCCCGCGAAAAGCCGGACTGATCGGTCCGACCGATGCGGGTTTCGCAAGTGAGCGCCGGTTCACCATTGGCAAACCGACTTCAATCACCCCATAAGCTTGAGAAATAGGTACCCCCATACGATCGGCAAAAGCCAGTACCGTTTGGCTTGAAAGACCGCGAGAGGTGGAGACGGCTGAAGTGAGGGAAGGGATTCGTGCCGCGCCCTCATAATCCAGGAGGGCACGAAAATGATTCGGGCCACCATAAAGGTGTGTGACCTCAAAGCGATTCGCCCAGCCCAGCATATCCGGAGCCGTATCGCTTGGGCACACAATCATCCGAACACCATAGCGCAGGTAGAGCGCGATGCTGACGAAAAAGTGAAAGGCCATGGGAAAGACCCAAAGAACGGAATCCTGTTCAGTCAGATTCAACCCCTGGTTCGCGGATTCGATCCGCAACCAGATATCAGAATGCGACAGGACCGCGCCCTTCATCGGTCCCGTCGTTCCTGACGTAAACCTCACAAAGGCGGGAGCCTCAAAGGATTGAATCCATGGAGCATCCATTCCGGAATTCAACCGCGTCATTCGAATCGGATGCCCATGGGGGATTGAAACCACACGAGACGGCCCCTTCAGTGGGAGAGCCGTCGTTTCCACGTCATCAAAAATCAGGCTGATCCCAGATTCTTGGACGGTCGCTATCAAATCAGATTGTTTCAGTTCCCGCCAGATGGGTACCACCACTGCTCCCGTCGCCGCAGCCGCAAAAGCCGTAATGACAAATTCGCGTCCATTGCGCAACATAACGCCCACACACTGTCCCTCGGCAAGCCCTTCCTTTCGAAGCGCCTGCGCTAGATCCGCCACACCATCCCATAAACAGCCAACCGTCAAGGAGCCCATCGAATCAATCAGCGCCACGCTCTTCCGGCGATTCTCGGCGCAAGCCGCCAATCGAGCAGATATGTTCACTGGATCGCCCATCATGTGTTCTCTAGTTTCAATAATTCCCAGTCATCTATTCTCAAGCCCAAGCCATCACTTTCCGATGCAGAAACGATTAAAGATCGCATCGAGCACCTCGTCGCCGGTCCCGACGCCCAGCACATCACTCAGCGCCTGCAATCCGGCGCGAAGATCGACAATGGCGCACTCGGATGAAATCCCGGCCCGTAAATCCTGAGCCCCCCGCCTCAGCGTTTCAGCCGCCTTGACGAGCGACTGAATATGACGCCGATTGGAAACCAAAACATCCTCCCCATCCATTCCTTCCGAGTCTTTTCGACACATCAGAATCTTGTAAATACGCTGCTCCAAGTCCTCCACACCGTGTCCAGCGGTTGAAGAGACAACAAAATCAAACCGCTCCCTTGCGCTGTCCAGTTGATCTGGGTCCGCCTGATCCGCCTTGGTTCCAACCCGAATCCAGGCAATCTTACGTCCAACCTCTGGCCCCGCGAAATCGATAGCATCCGATTTTTGATCGCATTCGGTTGAGATATCCGTGAGCCATACAGCCACATCGGCGCCACGGATCTCGCCGGTCGCTTTTTCAATCCCCATCCGCTCGATTTCCTCAGCGCCAACGGTTCGAATTCCAGCCGTATCGATCAGCGTCACCGCCAATCCCATCAGGTCGATCGTCGATTCAATCGTATCGCGTGTCGTTCCCGGATGAGGAGATACCAGGGCGCGCTCGTGGCCGACCAGATAGTTGAATAATGAAGACTTACCGGCATTGGGCGGACCCGCCAGAACCGCACGAGCGCCCTCACGCATCACGCGTCCCCGCAGCCCTTGTTCACTCAGTTTCAGACAACCGGACGCGAGCGATTCCAACTCAATAATGATGCGTTCACCGTCGTGTGCCGGCAACTCTTCTTCCGGAAAGTCCAGATAGGCTTCCAGTTCCGCAATGGCATTAATCAACCGCCGGCGGTACGCCTCCAGAATCGATGAAAGCCTCCCATGCAATTGTCGCAACGCCACTCGCCGCGCTTGGGCCGTTCGAGCCTGGACCAGATCTCCAATGGCCTCGGCCTGCGTCAGATCAAGCCGGCCATTCAAGAAGGCGCGTCGTGTAAACTCGCCGGGTCCCGCAGGACGCGCCCCACAGGCGCCCATCGCGTCCAGCACCGCTTCAATGACAGCGATCCCTCCGTGACAATGGACTTCCAGCACATCCTGTCCGGTGAATGAATGAGGGCCGTCCATGCGAACCGCCAAGACCGTGTCGATGTGTTCAAGTGTCTCCGGATGCCGCCAATGTCCCAGAACCACCCGGTGCGTGGTCACCGCGGCTTTGGAAACGGGTTCAAAACACCGCGCAAGGATGGAGTGAACGCCGGGGCCACTACAGCGGACAATCGCGACGGCTCCGGGGCCCGAGGCCGTCGCGCGCGCAGCGATCGTATCGTCCAACGGCAAAATCAACACTTTGGGCTCCCGCAGAAGATGAACTCAATTCCATTAAAATAAGGCGCAATTATTGAATGCACAACGTAAGCCCAGAGGATGCGGGAACCTTGTGCAAATGTCAACCGCTGCGCGCGTTATGCATACAAAGGAAAAAGGGAAAGCAGGAATTCGGACGGGATTCAGAAGCGTTCCCCGATGAAAACACCCAAAAAAAGGCTGGCGATTCCAATGGTGTTCTGCCCCAGCAGATTGCCCATGGCGGCCAGGTAACGGGAATCGCGCAACAGTTCGCCGGTTTCGAACATATAGGTGGAAAAAGTGGTGAAGGCGCCCAGAAATCCAACCATGAGGATGGACCGTACTTCGGGCGCCCAATGGGTTCGTCGCTCCAAAATCGTCCAGAAAAATCCAAAAAGAAGACAACCGGTGATATTGACGACGGCCGTCCCATAAGGAAAGTTATCACCAATTCCTCTCTGAACCGTCAGCGCCACCAGATATCGGGCCACGGCCCCCAAAGCGCCACCGACGGCAATAAAGAAGAGTTGTCTTCCCATTAATCCTGACTCCTGAAACCGGGAACGTTCATGAGCGAATCAACACAACGCCTTTTGCAGTTTATTTTACCGCTTCGAATCGTCGTCGTCCTCTTCGAAATCAGCCCTATCCTCATCGTCCACATAGGAGTCGAACGGGACGGCGTTGTCTTGCGTTTGCTGCTGGGGAGCCTGCGGCTCCGGTTGCGATTCTTCTGAAATTCCTTGGCCCGAATGCGTTGTGTCCTCCGAAACGACACCTTCGGCGCTTTCTGCTATGTCATCCACTTCCTGGTCCGGAGACCGCCGGTCGGCATCGGGATTCGGACTGGCATTATTCGCCTCGGTCTCATCGGCGTCAGTGTCTTCGGCGCTCTCCGCCGAGTGGACCAACTCAGGGGCTGGAGTATCCACATAGGCGTCTTCAGGATTATAGTCCAATTGCGGCTGCCCCCCACTGTCGCTACTGTCTGCATCGTCATCGCTGGACCAGTCATCATCCCACTTACTTTCAGTCGCCGCGTCTTCCTCCTGAATGCGCCGTTCCAGAATCACGGAAATCCAGATAGAGGTTTCATAGAGGCAGTACAAGGGAAAGGCCATGGCCAGCATGGTGAAGGGATCGGCCGGAGTCAAACACGCCGAGGCAATGGCGATGACCAGCATGGCATACTGACGTGTGCTCCGAAGCCAGCTGGTTTTGACGACGCCCATCTGCACCAAAAGCACGACGACCAAGGGCGTTTGGAAGACAAATCCAAAAATGAACATGAACGTTAACGCAAAGGGGATATATTTATCGACAAACAACCACGGCGTGACGCCGGGAATCTGAAACATGTTGAAGAACATCTCGAAAGCGAAACGCAACATGATGTAGGCAAAGCCCACCCCCGTGGGGAAGAGCAGAGCGGATGAAATGAACACCCAGCGCACCCATTTCAGTTCAGCGGGGGTGAAAGCGGGCGAGACGAACGCCCAGAGTTCATAGAGCCAGATGGGAATGGCCAGGATAATGCCCAGGAGAGCGGCAATTTTAAGAAGAATAAAGAAAAGATCAAAGGGAGCGGAATAATACAGACTTTGATTCGGTCTTGACCCAAAAGTGACGGTTTCGGTCGTTCCGTCTTCATTGGCGACAATGAAGTTGACCGCGCGGGCTGTTTTTTTTGAATTACTGATGTAGATTTCCAGGTCTTCTCGTGGAGAGATCAATGTCAGGGCGCCCAGCTCCCCCACCTCAATTTCAAGGGGCGCATCCGTTTTGATGTCCGCTGATCGCAGCGGCTGTGTCAAGATATCCAGAAATTTGCCGGCAAAGGGCATCCCCAAGCCCAAGGTGGTAAAAAAAATGGCCAGGACACAGATCATCAACCGGGAACGCAATTCCCCAAGATGATCAAAGAATGACATTTCTGTCTCGTGATCAATGCGCTTAGGCATACCTGTTTCCTCAAAGAAAAAATGGCGCGACATCCAAAGGGTCGTCGCGCCTGTCTCTGTCATGGATCCATTCGAACATGCGATGCTGCGTCAGGGAGCGATGAAGGATTCGTCGTCTGGATAGACGAGCAGAGGTTTAGACGTTTTTTTTCTCTGTCGTTTCCGTCGTATTTTCTTCACTCACATCTGATTCATCTTCAACGGGGTTGTCAATCGAGCCGCCATCATAATCGCCATACTGTTCGGAAGAATCCCCATAACCATCCGACGATTTGTTATACCCAGAGTTCGTTGTCTTGGTTTCCTCCGCTTCCGATTCTTCAGCAGCGGCTTTGTTGAATTCATCCTTGACGCCTTCAGCGGCTTTTTTGAATTCACGCAGGCTTTGACCGATGGCTTGGCCAATTTGCGGCAATTTTTTGGGACCGAAAACGAGTAAAGCGATGCCGCCGAGCAGCACCCATTCCCACGTTCCCGGCATCCCGAAGGCCAATTTGGCTGTCGGCTCATTCAGAAATCCTGTATCAATCATTTGCGTAATGCCCATCAAATTTGTTGCGAACATTCTGAAACCTCACAATAGACAAGTTCAAATAGGGGCCCGTACCGGGTGTTGATCCTATCTTGCTGAAGCGTCCTTCACGGAAGCCAAGAGCAATTTATTTTAGTCGAACAGCGCCTCGGGATCAAACCTCAAATCCCACAGGATCATAAAAAAAGCGAATCCGTTTACACGATTGATTGGGATCCGGCGCCACAGCATTTTTTGTATTTACGGCCACTGCCACAAGGACAGGGATCGTTACGCCCTACTTTGGGATCGTCGCGCCGAACCGGCGCCGGTTTAGCTGGGCGGCCGTCCGGCCGCTGCCCCGGTCGGATTCCTTCCTCTCCTGGTCCGGCGGCCTGTTGACGGACGGCCGCGGCCTGAGCGGCTGAATCGCCATCCGCCTTCATGAATTCCATCGGCACGTCGGGCAGAACCATGTTATTGACAACGACCTGTATGCGGAAGAACTTTTGGAATATCTCGCGATTGATGCTTTCCATCATATCTTCAAACATGAGACTGGCTTCGCGCTGATACTCCACCAGGGGATCGAGTTGCGCCTGACCCCGCATCCAGATGCCTTCCTTCATCTCGTCAATGGCGGCCAGATGCGCACGCCAATTATCATCAATCCGATCCAGAATGACAAATCGTGTCAGGTCTGTGATGATCTCAGGACCCAAGGCCTCCGCTTTGAGACGATAGGCCTGTTCGACGGTTTCCATGACAGTGTCGATAAAGGCTGTCGGACTGGCCAGGGCGTCGTCCTTGTTTTCCATACGCTGACGCAACGACATAATGTCAGCCCGCGGCGCATGATGTAGAATCCAATTGAAGAATCCTTCGGTATCCCACTGGCCGGGATCATCGCCAACAACGTCAAATTTCACCGCTTCGTTTTGCACCGCGCCGTAAAACAGATCCAGGATAACATTATCGATTTCATCCTGAACCAGAACCGTTCGACGCAAACCATAGACGGCTTCGCGCTGTTTGTTCATGACGTCATCGTATTTCAGCGTCTGGCTGCGCTGACCGAAGTGAATCCCTTCAATGCGTTTCTGCGCCCGCTCAATGGCGCGGGTGACAACGCCATGTTGGATGGGTTCGCCATCCTCCATGCCCAGTTTGGCCATGATCCCGGAAATGCGATCCGATCCAAACAGTCGCATGAGATCGTCTTCCAGCGACAGGAAGAAGCGTGACGATCCGGCGTCGCCCTGGCGTCCGGAACGGCCTCGCAACTGCCGGTCAATTCGACGCGACTCATGCCGTTCACTGCCGATGATCTGAAGCCCGTAGGGAATCTCAATCGTCTCGGCTTGTCCCTTATCGCCTTCGAATGTCGAGGAAATAATGGGGAGCCCCTTTAGATCCACAGGGCCGCTCCAGTTTATCATATCGGGTTGGAGTTTGATATCCGTGCCGCGACCGGCCATGTTCGTGGCGATTGTAATCTGGCCAGGCTTGCCGGCGTCGGCGACAATGTCAGCCTCCCGTTCATGGTTTTTGGCATTCAGAACATTGTGGGACAATCCCTGGCGGCGAAACATGCGACTCAGGAGTTCGGACACCTCAACGGACACAGTACCGACCAACACCGGCAGTCCAAGTTCGTGGTAGTACGTCACTTCATCCATCAGGGCGCTTAATTTCTCGCGCTTTGTTCGATAAATCACATCGTCCATGTCATTGCGCCGGGTGGGCACATTGGGTGGGACGACGACCACATCCATTTTATAGGTGTGATAGAACTCCGTCGCCTCCGTTTCGGCTGTGCCGGTCATGCCGGATAGCCGATTATACATGCGAAAGAAATTTTGAACCGTAATGGTGGCCAGGGTTTGTGTCTCAATTTCGATCTTGACGTTTTCTTTGGCTTCCACGGCCTGATGCAGACCATCGGACCAGCGCCGGCCGGGCATCTTGCGTCCCGTGTTCGAATCGACGATGACGACTTTATTGTCCTCAACAACATATTCAACATCTTTTTCATACAACGAATAAGCGCGCAGGAGTTGGGATATATTGTGCAATTCCTCGGCCCGTGTGTCGTTTGCCTGGCGGGCCAGCGCTTTTTTCTTCTCTTTATCTTCGTCGGAGAGATCCTCGCGTCCCTCAATGCTGGCGATCACTTCAACGAGATCGTTGAGGATGAACATATCCGGATCGTTGGGAGACAGGGCCTCGCGGCCCATTTCAGTCAGATCAATGTTATGTCCCTTTTCATCGATTACATAATACAGTTCGGCATCCAACTCGTGCATCCGCTTCTCGACCATGAAATCGCGCTCGACGCGGGATACGTAGCGATCAACGGTGGGATTGGCGGATAGCATCCGCATCAGGCGCTTATGCTTCGGCGCGCCTTTGCGACACAGCAAAAGGTTTTTGCCCAAAGCCCATTCGGCATCCTTGTCGCCTGATTGAAGTTCCTTGAAAGCCCGCTCCGCTTCAGCCATGAGATCATTGACCAAAGACAACTGGCGACGAACGAGTTTTTCCACGCCGGGCTTGATCTTATCATATTGGTGAGTCGAACGGTCCACGGGACCGGAAATGATCAGGGGGGTGCGAGATTCGTCGATGAGAATCGAGTCCACCTCATCCACAATGGCAAAATTCAGTTCCCGCTGGACCAGGTGATCCTTGGCGGTGGCCATGTTGTCACGCAGATAGTCGAAGCCGAACTCGTTGTTTGTGCCATACGTGATGTCGCAACGGTAAGCGGCCCGCCGCTGTGGGGTATTGGGGGCGTAATGATCAATGCAGTCCACCGTCAGCCCCAGAAATTCAAAGATTGGCCCATTCCATTCCGCATCGCGCTTGGCCAAGTAGTCGTTGACGGTGACCAAGTGAGAGCCTTTGCCAGTCAGGGCGTGGACATACAGCGGCATGACGGCGGTCAGCGTCTTGCCCTCACCGGTTTGCAATTCAGCGATTTTTCCCTCATAGAGCGCCAGAGCGCCGATCAACTGAACGTCATACGGTACCATGTTCCAATCAAGTTCCTTGCCACGAACCAGCCATTTTTTACCCGCGTGGCGCCGGCACGCGTCCTTGACCACCGCGAAGGCTTCCAGGACGATATCATCCAGCGTTTCTCCCTTGTTGAGACGCTCACGAAACGCATCGGTCTTGGCGCGCAACTCGTCATCACTCAGGGACTTGAGCGCCGCATAATGGGCGTTTATTTCCTCCACCATCGGCTGATAACGCCGCATGTCCCGGGTCTGCTTGTCGCCGAATATCTTTTTGGTTATGGTTTTGAATAATGCTTGAATTGCCATATATTGGCTCCTGCGTATGAATCGTGATCCGTATTGTATGTGACCGCATGAAAAGATACCGCTCCGGCGCGGGGGCAATCAACCGGATTCGGCTGTCCAGTTGAGGGACTGGCAGGGGAATTCCCACAAACAACGACGCGCCGTTATCCGAGAAGCCCTCTGATAACGACCGGAACTTATGACCTTCCGATCCCACGCGCGCTTGACCGGGAAGAGGAGGCGACGCGTTTTTACATTTGCAAATAGGGTTTCGGGAGACGTCGATGATAGGAAATAATGTCGGATACAATCATGACCGTGACAAAGCAGGCGATGGCCGTCCCGGCAATCAGTACAGTCGTTTTCATTTTATCATCCTCCGCTTAGGGTTGAAAGAAGGCGATTGTATCAAAGAGACGCTGTTGAGTCAAGGCAGGCTGATCTCCCCTACTTCACCTCCCCTTCAAAAGGTTCGACATGGATGAGGAGATTCACGGGAATCCCGAGTCGACGTCGCAGTTGTTTTTTGAGTTTACCGGTCAATTCATGCGAATGCCGAACACTCAGATCTGCATCCACCTGGATGTGACAGTCTAAAAAGACTTCGCGTCCCACATGACGCCCCCGACAGGCATGCCACCCCAACACTTCGGGCGTTTCATTGAGCAAGTCCGTCAGCGCTTTCTGAAAGCGAGTCTCAGCCGAGGCCTCCGACAATTCCATCATCGCCTCGGATAAAAGTTTAAATCCAGCCGTCACCACCATCACGCCAACCACCACACCCGCGACGCTGTCGCCGTGAGGATAGCCGGCGCATCCCGCGATGCCACCCAACAAAACAGCAATCGAAGAAAAGGCGTCTGACCGGTGATGCCAGGCATTGGCAAGGGCCGCCGCCGAGCGCACCCCCAGAGCCACCCGCCGCGTGATTCGGAACAACCATTCCTTTAGTAGAATGGAAACCACCGCAACGACCATCACCCATCGCGGGGAACGAACAAATTCGGCGTTGAGAAAGGAATGGGCCGAGTTCCATATGATACCACCCGCCACAAGGATGAGGACCACCGAGACAAACACGGACGCGAAGGTTTCATATTTGCCATGGCCATAGGGATGATTGTCATCCGCTGGCCGATTACCGATCCGGGATCCCACCAATACCGCTACATCCGTAAGGAGGTCGGAGAACGAATGAACACCATCCGCTAACAGCGAGATCGAATTAACCATGACGCCGACAACAATTTTGATCACGGACAGAAACACGTTCGTGATCATCCCAACCACTGTAACCCTGACGATGGGATCGGCGCCATAGCCTCCTCGGGGCGCCTCGTGGGGGAGGTGAGGGACGCCTTGCTTTGTTTTGTTTTGCGCAAAGGGCATCAGATCAAGCGTCCTTATACTCGGAAGAGTCAATACCCAGTTTTTCGATTTTTTCATAGAGATTGCGTCGGCTCATCACGGCGGCCTTCGCGGCCGCCGAAACATTGCCACCGGTGTTACGGAGAAGCCCCACCAGATAGTCACGCTCAAAGACCTCACGGGCTTCAGAGAAACTCTTACCATCAAAGACGCTAAAGGAAAGGGGGATGTCCCCTTTTCCGAGATGGCGGTCACCGCTAGCATAGGATTCCAGATTCAGATCCGCAATGTCGATTCGGAGACCGTTACACATGGTGACAGCCCGTTCGATGACGTTGCGTAATTCGCGGGCGTTGCCCGGCCAGGAATAGGCCTGAAGAGATTGAGCCGCTTCGTCGGACAAGCGAACCCGCCGACTCCCCGAGGCGTTCTGCATTTTTTGGATATAATACTCAGCCAACAGAGGAATGTCCGAAACACGCTCGCGCAGAGGTGGGGCCCGCAGCGTGAGAACATGAACGCGATAATAGAGATCCTCACGGAACCGGCCGGCAGCGATTTCTTCTTTCAAATCGCGATGGGTGGCAGCCAGCACCCGAGGGTTGACTGCAATTTCCTTGACACCGCCCACCCGCTGAATTCGACGTTCTTCCAGGGCGCGCAATAATTTGGCCTGAAGCAGGATGGGCATGTCCCCAATTTCGTCCAGAAACAGTGTGCCGTCATCGGCCAATTCAAACAGGCCGAGTTTTCTGGAAACGGCATTAGTAAAAGCCCCTTTTTCATGTCCAAACAATTCACTCTCAAGCAATGGCTCGGGAATGGAGGCGCAATTGACCGGCACAAATCGTCCCTTTCGGAATTCACTGCGTCGATGGATGGCGTGAGCCAGCATCTCCTTACCCGAACCCGTCTCTCCCAGAATCAAAACCGGTGATGGCGTTTTGGCCACACGGTCCACGGCCGCCATCACATCACGCCACGCCGGGCTTTCGCCGACAGGCTCATCTTTCGTATAGGCGCGATTCAGCAAATCCGTGACCGTGTCCCGTTCGGCATTCAATTGAGAAAAGTCCAACCCGTGGCGAATTTTGATCAGCAAATCCGCAATCAGGAATGGCTTGGTCACATAATCATACGCGCCTTTTCGAATCGCTTCGACGGCGTTGTCAATCGTGCCGTGGGCCGTGATAACAATGACAGGAATCGATTTATCGTACTCCTGAACCCGATCAATGACCCCCATCCCATCAATCTCCGGCATCAAGAGATCCGTCAACACAATATCGGGTTTGGTCTTATCCAACGTCGACATGGCCTCAGTCGATTTGATAAAAGCGGAAACACGAAATCCTTCGAGCAGCAATGTCTGCTCCAGAATCCCGCACATGCTCGGCTCGTCGTCGATTACCATCACCGTGGCATTGACATCCATCGACCGGTTGCTCCTCAGGCAGTCCCGAATCTTCATGCGCCCCATTGCGGCGGTGGGGATCCCAAACGCGTCACCGATTCGGGAGAAATCAAGTCGTCAAATTCGGCCGGCGCCATCCATCCGGCTTCCAAGACCACCTGTCGTATGGTCATCCCTTTTGTGGTTGCATGTCGAGCAATTTCCTGTGCCTTTTCATATCCCAAGGGACCGACCAGCGCCGTCGCCACGGCAGTCGTTGACTGGACATGACGGGCGCAGCGTTCCATGTCGGCCGTCATGTCCTGAACACAAAAACGCCGCAGGATCAAACAGGCTTGCGCCAACAGGTCAATGCTGCCCAGCAAGGAATCGGCAATCATCGGCATGAAGGCGTTCAATTCCAGGCTTCCCATCGAACAGGCCAAGGTCAGCGCATGGTCCCGCCCCATGACCTCCATGGCCGCCTGGGTCGCAGCCTCGGGGATTACGGGATTGACCTTGCCCGGCATGATGGATGAACCGGCCTGGCGCTCAGGCAACCGCAATTCACTCAATCCGGCTCCCGGTCCCGAAGAAAGCAGACGCAAGTCTGTGGACACTTTGAACAGATTACACGCACAGGCCTTCAAAATCCCACTCACCTCCACAAACACGTCAGCATTTTGGGTGGTCTCGACAAGATTCTCAGACCGGGCCAACCCCAGACCCGTTATCTCCCGCAGATGCTCGGTGGCCTGGAAGATAAATCGGCGCGGAGCCCCCAGTCCGGTACCGATGGCCGTCCCACCCAGATTGATCACGCGCAACCGCTCCACACATTTATAGATACGCCAACGGTCGCGTCCAAAGGCTTCGGCATAAGCCGACATCTCCCGCCCCAGCGTTGTCAAGACGGCGTCCTGAAACTGCGTTCGCCCCACTTTGACCACGTGAGCCATCGCCTTTTCCTGCGCCTGGAAAGCCTCCAGCAGTCCGACCACCTCACGCTCCAACACGCCAAGGCGACCGATGGCCGCCACCTTCAGGGCCGTCGGGTAGGTGTCGTTCGTGGATTGATGACGATTCACATCATCGATTGGATGAATGACGCCATATTCGCCTGGTCGGCGTCCTAAAAACGCCAGAGCGCGATTGGCTATTACTTCATTGACGTTCATGTTTGTCGAGGTGCCGGCGCCCCCCTGTAACGCATCCACATGAATATGCGCATCCAATCGGCCGCGCATCATTTCATCGCAAGCGGTTTCAATGGCTTGAGCGAGTTCATCATCCCAAGCCCCTAATTCATGATTGGTTCGCGCGCAGGCGAGTTTCACCGCCCCATAGGCATGAATCAGCGCCGGATGCGTCGGTCGCCCGGACAACGGAAAGTTTTCCATGGCTCGACTTGTGTGGATCCCATACAGGGCTTCGGCCGGAAGGTTCCGTTCGCCCAGTAAATCTGACTCAACACGATAGGCGCTCATCGTCACTCCTTCTCGTTTATCACCATCCTGCGGCAAAAAGAAACGCCCTAAACCCTGAAATGCAAGGGAATAAGGCGATTGAATTCATGAAACCTCGCACCGTTAACTGGGGTTATTCGTACAGATCGCGATCCAGAGAAGTCTCAATGGTTGTCAGCCTGGCCATTAGGCGTCTCTTGCGTTCGCCATCCTCGATTTTGGCCAATTCGTTTTCGATCAATTCCTCACCCGCCTTGCGTGTTTCAGGCGAAGCATAGTCCACCAGATATTCTTTCAAGGTCGTCAACGCATTCGGTGTACAGTACCGCTGGATGAATCCCGGGATGGCAAATTCCATAAAATGCTCGCCTGTTCGCCCCAAACGGTAACAAGCGGTGCAAAAACTGGGGATATAATTGCTCTCGATCAGTTCACCCATCACTTCATCCAGGGACCGAATATCACCGATCTGGAACTGTTCGCGTTCAATCTTTTGAGCGTCCCCCACCTCGGTATAACCACCGATTTCGATCCGTGTGCCAGCATCGATTTGTGAAACGCCAAATTCCATCACCTCGCGGCGCAGTTGAGGGCGCTCGCGCGCCGTCAAAATCAGACCGGTATAAGGCACCGACAAACGCAAAATCGCAATGAGCCGTTTGAACGCTTCGTCCTTCACAAGATACTTTTCATCCACATCCCTACCCAGCGCCTGTTGCAGACGAGGAAAACTGATTGTATGGGGACCAACGCCGAACCGCTCTTGCAAGAAGAGACTGTGGGCGACCAATCCCAGCACCTCATATTTCCAATTGTATAATCCAAACAACGCCCCAATGCCCACATCATCGCAACCGCCCTCCATGGCGCGACTCAGCGAATCGAGCCGCCACATGAAATCGCCTTTGGCCGTATTGACCGGATGCATGGCCCGATACGTCGGCTCGTGATAGGTTTCCTGGAAAATTTGGTACGTGCCGATCCCCGCTTCTTTAACCGTGCGGAATCCTTCGATCGTCAAAGGGGGGGCGTTGATATTCACTCGGCGAATGCTGCCGGGGCCCGCTTTAACGCCGTAAACGGTTCGTACTGTCTCAGCAATAAATTCCGGTGTGTAGTCGGGATGTTCGCCGTAAACGAGGATCAGACGTTTATGCCCCTTTTGTTCCAATGCCTCAACCTGGTCGATCAGTTCTTCTTTCGACAGCGTCCGGCGAACCTGGTCGGTGTTGCTGACTTTGAATCCACAGTATCGGCAATTATTGATGCAATAATTGCCGATATACAATGGCGCGAACAGGACAATGCGATTCCCATACACGTCTTGCTTGAGTTGACGGGCCGCCGCATAAATTTCTTCTATCAATTCCGGATCGTCGGCAGCCAGAAGCGCCGCCGTCTCTTCAATCTCCAGCGGCTTCTTGTCCATACTTTTGGCGACAATTTCTCGGATCCGCTCGGCATCCGGTTGTCCTTGATTTAAAAGTGCCTGGAAACGAGCGTCCTCCACAAAATTCAGCGCGTTATTGCTCAATGGATGTTCGGTTATGTGCGCCAATGACATGTGTCTGATCCTACTTGCAGTTGGTATGGTATAAAGAAAGTCCTTCTAATCTTGAGCAAACACGGTGTTTTTCATTCGTCGCGAATCGCCTCGCCCCGTTCCCACACGTCGTCCGATTGACTCAATGCGCCGTCCCATGCAACCATGGCAGTCCTTTGCCGTTTCCCGAATGCAGGCTTTGGATGGATAGATTTCATAAAAAACCCGGTATTCCGGCGGCGTGAGATTCGGCATCACGACATTGGCGCCCCGCATCAGCCCCAGTTCACGGCCTTCCACCAGATTTAAGGTGGCCAGCGCCGTGGTGCTGGGGATATTCGCCCAAGGACACATGATACGAGTCAAGGCGACCATCTTATAAACCATCCGTTCATCCCGCGGGGGCTGTTGGTCGGACTCGGTATCGATCACTTGACGCCCTAACACGGTGTCGGGATGCGGAATGTATGGCCCCACACCAATCATGTCCAATTCCAAATCTCGAAAGCATAAGAGGTCCGTAGCCAAATCGTCATACGTCTGCCCCGGAATGCCGATCATGACGCCGCTACCGACCTCATACCCCAACTCTCGCAAACAATTAAGAATCGAAATCCGGTCGGAAATCCGTCCGCCTAGATCCGGATGAATCTTTCGATATAAGTCGGGATTAGAGGTTTCAAACCGCAATAGATACCGATCGGCGCCCGCTTCGCGCCACGCTGTTAAATCCTCATGGGAACGCTCACCCAAGCTCAACGTCACCGCCAGTGGCGTTTCCGATTTGATCCGTCGTATCAAATCCGCCATCCAGTCCGTCGTCATGCCATAATCTTCACCGGATTGAAGGACCACGGTTCCATAGCCGAATTCGTGGGCTAAACGGACGCAAACCATGACCTCGTCCATAGACATCCGATATCGGGTGACGCCTTGATTGTCGACATGAAGCCCACAATATGCGCATCGCCGGGCGCAATAATTCGAAAACTCAATCAACCCACGCAAATGCACGGCATCGCCCACATGTTCGCGACGTGCTTGATCGGCCTTGCCCCAAAGGATCTCCAAACGATCATCGTCTGTCTCCCTGAGCCATGCCAGCAATTCCGAATGATTCATGATCTCTCGTGACCCAAAAAAATGACCCTGTTGAAAAAAACAAAGGAACCTATTCTACAGATCCGTCGGGAAATGCCATGGGAAAATTACACTTTTTTTCTCGATTCCGAAATCTGCCGACCTAAAGTCATTCATATCAACCTTTAAGCCATTGAGCAATTAGCCAGATAGCCTTGGGCTTCCAGCAAATTCGCCAAAGATTCGTCTGGACTTCACCGTGGAGTTGGACGCATATTCCGAATGTTTAATACGAGCGATGACCAGATTAGAACAGAAAGGTTTACGTCATGCAATTCCTCATGCGATGCGCCACGCTTGCCATCAGCATCCAAATACTGTCTCACTCCGTGTGCGCCGCCCCGCCGGATTCATCGAACGATCCCAAGGCAATCGATCCCTATATGGGCGAATATGACGGGAAACTGACTCTGGACGGGAAAGAAGAGGATGGAATCGCCCAAGTCATTGCCGAAGGCGATCAAAAATATCGTGTCGCCATCATGCGGGAATTCTGGAAAACAGCCAAAGACGCGGAGCAGTTCCGCGTTGAATTGTCGGGCGAGATCGACAGCGAAGGTAACGTGCCTCTCGCCGGTAACGGGTGGAACGGAAAACTGGTCAAGGACAAAGGCATCCGCATTCAGGCGGACAGCGACAATACGTTCTTTGGACGCCCGTCGAACCGGAAAAGCCCGACGCTCGGACAACAACCACCGGCAGGGGCCATTGTGCTGCTCCCCTATCAGGCTGGAGTGAAGCCTGCGTTGGATGAATGGACCAACCCGTCATGGAAACCACTTGAATCCGGTGCGGTTGAAGTCGGCAAAGGCAATATCTTCACGAAACGGGAATTGGGATCGATCAAACTCCATGTGGAATTTCGATGTCCTTATGAACCGACCAAGCGGGGACAAGGGCGAGGCAACAGTGGCGTTTACCTCCAAAAACGGTTTGAAGTGCAGGTCCTCGAATCCTTTGGGCTCAAGAGTCAATCCAACGATTGCGGCTCCATATACAAAGTAGCGAACACGCGTGTAAACGCCAGCCTCCCCCCACTCCACTGGCAGACATATGATATTGACTTCACGGCTGCCAGGATTAGCCCCGAGGGGCAGGTTCTCCGAAAACCCTCCATGACGGTTCGTCATAATGGCGTTTTGATTCATGAAAATCAGGAATTGCCCGGAGCCACGACAGCAGCGGCGGCCAGCGGTTATGTCCTGCGGGATGCGCTGATGCTTCAGGATCACGGAAACAAAGTCGAGTATCGCAATATATGGGTTGTGCCACAGGCGGATTAGGGGAATGCCAGTCATGAGCGATCTCAAGACGCCCCCATCCAGAGGCCGACTGCCGAATTGGCTGCGCAAGCGTCTGCATGTCGGCTCCGAGAACATTGCGGCTGTTCGGGAATTGATCGATGAACTGGGCCTGGCCACCGTCTGCTCCAGCGCCCAGTGTCCCAATATGGGGGAATGCTTCGACCGCCGGACAGCGACCTTCATGATTCTGGGGGAAACGTGTACCCGCTCATGCGCGTTTTGCGCCGTTGATAAAACCTGTGCGCCGGAACCACTGAGACCCGATGAGCCCGAAGCCGTCGCCGACGCCTGTGCGCGATTGGCGCTCCGGCATGTTGTCATCACCTCTGTAACGCGGGACGATCTGACCGACGGGGGCGCCGATCAATTCGTCCGCGTGATTCGCGCCGTGCGCGCGCGTCGCCCTCACGCCGTCATTGAAGTCCTTACACCGGATTTCCGTGGCAATGTCGAAGCCATCGCCACGGTCATTGACGCCGGTCCGGATGTATTCAACCATAACATGGAAACCATCGAACGGCTTTATGATTCGGTGCGACCGCAGGCGAACTATGGCCAGAGCCTTCAAGTGCTGCGGGACGCCAAAGACCGGGGTCGATCAAAAAATCCGTCCGTTCATACGAAGAGCGGTCTGATGGTGGGATTGGGAGAAACATTCGATGAAATCATTGAGACCCTGAAAGATCTTCGTTCCGTTGATTGTGACCTTCTGACCATCGGACAATATCTGGCGCCCTCACCTCGGCATCATCCTGTGGTTCGATATGTGGAACCGGCGGAATTTGAGGAGATGCAAGCGCAAGCCCGCGCGCTGGGTTTTCGGGCGGTCGCCGCCGGTCCGTTTGTGCGCAGCAGCTACCAGGCGGGAAGTCTCTTTGAGGGACGCGATTCCTCAGAATGACCTTTCAGTTTAGGGAGCCGGATCAAAAGCCGTCTTTTTCCTTTACAGGGACACAACAATCTTATCAAAATTGGATAAGGACAAGACAACAGGCAAGGCGATTGGCCGGTCCAATTGTTTCCTGGAAGGGTCGTCCCATTTTTCAATAGGCGAGATGTCCATGAATACAGAATTTTCCCTCGATTCCCTGCAGGTCAACGAAACCATAGACGCCCATGGCATGTTGCTTCAGATGGGCTACCAGCCGGACGCCATCGTCAAGGATGGCAAACTCCTGCGAGTCTTTTGTCCGATTCACAAGGATCAAATCAGACGCTCCCTCATCCTGGATACAGAGGAAAAATATTTTAACTGCCAATACACCCAGTGCCCCGCGCACACGGGTGGACCGCTGGTGGCCCTGTATGCCATCTGTATGGATATGACGCTGACCGAAGCGGCCAATCGCCTTCGCGCCGGAGTCCAAACACAAGTCGAACCCATCTTGTTGGAAAAAGCGCAAGCATTGATCGAACAACAAAACTATGGCGAAGCGATGAATTATCTCCTTCAGGCGCGCGAGGAATTTCCGGAGAACACCATTACGCGCTGTAAGATTGCCTCGCTCCATCTGGAACGAGGCGACAGGGATGCGGGCTTCCGCGAATACATGGCCGCCGCCGAGGAGTTCGGCGTTAAAGGGGATTTGGACAAAACGCTGAGCATCTATAATATGCTCATGATGATGGCCCCGACCAACGAACGGGTTCGCCGACAAATGGCCTACCTCTATGGCCGTCTGGGCCGTCCCCGCGATGCCGCCGATCTCCTTAAACTTCTGATTGATCAATATATACAGGAAAGCAACCCCAACCAGGTGGTCCGTATCTGTGAAGAACTGGTCGAACTTCTGCCGCAGGATGCGCAAATTCGAGCCATGCTGACGGAAATCTACGCCGGTGTGGGACAAAACGTACGAGCCGCAAAGGAATGCGAAACAGCGGCGCATCTTTATATGGAAGAAGGCAATCGGAGCGCCGCATTGGACATCCTCGACTGGCTGGTGGAAAACATCCCCGGACAGGATCACCTGGTTGAACTTCGGTACAAACTTCACACTGAGCAACCCGGGCCGACGCCGGAGACCACTCAAGCGACCGCAGAATCCGTTGAACCTCCAGACGAGGGCGGATGGGGAGACTTTGCCGCCGACTTGGAGGCTGAATTAGACGCGACGGCTGGTCCGACCTATACCCCACAGGAACTGACACCCGACGATGCGCGGATCACCATGTGCCGCCAGCAACTGGAGGGAATGAGCGCCCTGGAACGCTATAAACTGAAAACATTCCTGGCCGACACCGTTTCTGAAGTAAAAGCCAACTACCGCAACGGCTTGATCTCGCCGACCGAATTGGATCAAATTCGAAGTTTTTATCGCGCCTTCAGCATCGCCAAAGAACAAATCGATGCGGAGAGAAAAGCCTGAGTCCTTTTATCCGACCGTCGAATGGAACCACACCGAGGGCAGCGACATCCGTCACAAAAATCCAGGAAATCTGAAACAGAAAGCATCCCCAATGGCGCCTGTATCCGTTTTCCTGAAACTGCAAATCTGCAATTGCAAGCAAAACGCTTCCGTGTAATATTCATTTGAATGACGTTTATTCTGAGCAGACGCAAGACCATTTCAACAAGCGTAAAACAGAGGATCGAATGACTGAGTCCAATATCAAACTCTATAATGGGGATCGACTGCCCAGTGTGGGATTGGGTATGTGGAAAGTGGAATTGGAGCGAGCGGGTGATTTGGTGGTTGATGCCGTCCAGTGCGGCTATCGTCTTTTTGACTGCGCCTGTGATTATGGCAACGAGGAAGCGGTGGGCACGGGATTGCGGCGCGTCATGACCGACGGCATATGCGCGCGCGAGGAGTTGTGGATCACCTCGAAACTGTGGAACACCTATCATCGCCGCGAACATGTGAGACCGGCTCTCGAAAAATCTTTACGTGACCTGGGGCTGGATTGTTTGGATCTCTATTTAATTCATTTCCCCATCTCACTCCGTTTCGTCCCCTTTGAGGAACGCTATCCTCCCGAGTGGTTCTTCGATCCTCATTCTCCATCGCCGCGCATGGAAATAGATCCCGTCCCCATCGCCGAAACCTGGCAGGCCATGGAGGATCTTGTCGACGCGGGTTTGATTCGCAATATCGGAGTCTGCAATTTTGGCTGCTCCCTTTTGCGTGACCTTTTGTCCACCGCGCGCATTCGACCAGCCGTTCTCCAAGTGGAACTCCATCCGTATTTGACGCAGGAGAAACTCCTGCGCTTTTGCGCCGAAGAGAATATCGCGGTGACCGGTTTCTCACCTCTTGGCGCATTGTCATATTATTCGCTGGGCATGGCCACGGAAGGCGAATCGGTTGTCGATACACCCGTTGTGCGTGAAATTGCGGCTCGCCATGACCGAACACCCGCGCAAATCGTCCTGCGCTGGGGGATTCAGCGAGGGACGGCTATCGTTCCGAAAACCACATCGGTCGAACGGCTCAAAGAGAATCTGTCCATTTTCGATTTTCAACTCAGCAGTGAAGAAATGAACACCATCGCCGGCTTGAACCGGAATCGCCGCTTCAATGATCCCGGTGATTTTTGTGAATCCACTTTCAACACATTGTGTCCGATTTATGAATAAAGGATGGTTGTAGAAAGGATCTGACGGTATGAACAAGCGACACCTACATGGTCTTTCATGGAGAGCGACCTTATTGAAAATCCTTGTGTATGCCGGATTGTGTTTTGTTCCCACGATGACGGCATTCGGGGTAGCCGACGACGCGCCCACTACAGAGCCATTGCCCTTTGTTTACACGCAATGGGAACACTATACGGTGGCCGACGGTTTGCCGAACGATCACATTTTTGCCGTTGAAGTGGCCGGAGACGATGTCTGGATCGGTACGGAAAAAGGACTGGCCCGGCTCAATAAGAAAACACGAAGAATTGACAGTTGGGGTGAGAAAGACGGCCTGCCCTGGCGTGTGGTTGCAGCGCTGGCTTATGATGAAAAGACCGGGGATTTGTGGATCGGCCTCTTCGGTGGTGGTCTGTCGCGTTTCAGCGGGGGGCGCTTTGAGCACTGGGACCAGTTGAATAGCGGCCTGGTCAACGATGTGGTCTATGGCGTGGCCATTGAAAACGATAACGTCTGGGTAGCCACGACGGCCGGCGCCAGTCGCTACAACACCAAAAGTGGTGAATGGACCATCTATAACGAGAAAAACGCCCCCATGGAAGAAATATGGAATTACGGTGTCTGTTATGCGGACAACAAGGTCCATCTCGGGGTATGGGGAAGCGGTGTGTTGGAATTTGATGTTCCCTCTCAACGTTGGAAAGTCTATCTCGATCCCGATGGTGAAATGGAAATTGACCTGTACCGTGACGATGGCATCGTCCATGTGATCACCACTGGCGTCAGTTATGTGGAGAACACGTTATGGGTCTCGAGTTATTTTGGGATGTGTCGGTACGATGGGCGGCATTGGCGGGGCTATTATGACCATGAAACTGGTCTGCCCAGCAATTTCGGCAATGCCGTTCGAGGACGCAACGCGAATGAAGCCTGGTTTGCGACGGATCGCGGACTGGGTGTGGTCGCCGATTTTCCATCCAATACTTGGGTCACCTACACCCTGGATCCGGAGTCTTTAAAAGGACGCGCCGTCATTCAGCGGGATGAACGTGTCTTGAAGACGATAGAAATGGAAAAATCCGTTCCCCATAACTATACGCTATGGGTGGAGTTTGACGGCGACGACACGTGGATCGGCACGTCCAAGGGCTTGGCGCGAGCGCTTGGCCAAGGGTATTATAAAGGACTCAAGCGTCCAATTCCTATGCAGAAATAAAAATGAGCATTGTTCTTTCACTG
>JADFCT010000161.1 GCA_017161665.1 Candidatus Sumerlaeota bacterium | reverse complement strand
AGGGGTGACACATAATAGCCCAGGGTGGAGCGACCGATAGGGAGCGGAGCCCTGGGTCAAGTGAATAGAAACTGAGGCGCCGGCGCGATGTTTGCCGCGCAGCCCGCAAAAAGCGTGACGGCGCCGACGGCCATCCGTCTGCGATTCAAAATTTTCGAACGAGCATGGGCGCCAGCTAAAGCCTCCTGTCGAGAAGCCGCGCTGAAGCGCGCTTGATTTTGGGTGGCCCCATCGGACCCACCACCTGAAGGTGGGGGCAAGGAAGAGCCGGCTGAATCTGGCTAACCCGATTTCCGCAGTTGTGAGGACAAAATGCTTTCAAAGAACCCTTCCTGCCACGATTCCGGACAGGTTCGGGAGGCGCCCCGTCCCCGGGGTGTTTTTTTGATTGCCTCATGCTGCGCGCCTGACGAAGCTCATGAGAACACTTCGCATGACGAAAGGAATGGATATGTTGAAGCGCCTGATAATCGGTGTGTTTGGATTGTGGCTGACCACCCTTAGCGTCCCGTCGCGGGCTGCGGATGAGGCGGTGGAGATTATACCCGATGTGGTGTATGGGCATAAATACGGGATGGCATTGACGATGGATGTTCTGAAACCCCGGGAAGGCGCCAACGGCGCCGGTGTGTTGTTTATGGTCAGCGGCGGCTGGTTTTCCGCCTGGGCCCCGCCGGAGAACACGGTGAGCTGGAATAGCGATCTGCTGGACAAGGGCTTTACGGTCTTCATGGTCCGTCACGGCAGCAGCCCCAAGTTCGTGATCCCGGAGGTGATTGAGGATGTGCGGCGGAGTGTGCGCTTCATCCGAGCCAACGCGGAACGCTTCGGCGTCGATCCCGAGCGTCTGGGCGTCACGGGCGGCAGCGCGGGGGGCCATTTGTCCCTGATCCTGGGGACGACCGCCGATCCGGGCAATCCGACGGCCCCCGATCCGATCGACCGTGTCAGCGACCGGGTGGCGGCCGTGGTTGCTTTCTATCCCCCCACGGACCTTCGCCCCTGGGTGGGGACGGATTCGGAGTACAACAAGAACTTTCCGGCCCTTCAGTTCGACCCGGACAAGGCCAAAGACTGTTCGCCCCTGCTCCAGGTGACCAGCGATGACCCGCCCACGCTGTTGATCCATGGCGACAAGGATGAGCTGGTTCCGCTCACCCATAGTGAACAGATTCATCGGGTCTTTGAGGAAAACAAAGTGGTGAGCCGTCTGATGATAATTGAGGGCGCCGCCCACGGCTTTTCGGGTGATGACGCCCGCCGGGCGTCGCGGGCCAAAGTGGAATGGTTCATGAAAACCCTTTTAAAACACGAGCCACCCGCGCCCCCGCCCACGGAAAAGCGCGCCGGCCAGCGCCCTCCGCGCTAACAGTGGCGCCGTCGCTGGCCCCGGGGCCCAGGCAAGGTGTTCGAAGGAGGAATTGGGGTTGACGTTCCCCGGAATCGGGGTATAATGTTCGTCTTTGCCTGATACGATGAAGTCTGCTTGGGCCGACGTCTTATGGGCAATGCGGTAAATACACCGAACGGGACACGCAATCTCATGGCCATTTCTCTCTTTGACATTCCCTTGCAACACTCGCATTTTCGCGAAGATTTTCTGAAGCGTGTGGGCGAGGTGCTTGATAGCGGTCAATATATTCTGGGTAAACACGTAAAAGAATTCGAGGAAGCGTTTGCCGAATTTTTGGATGTGGATCATGCCATCGGCCTGAATTCGGGGACCGACGCGCTGTTTTTTGCCCTGAAATTGCTGGATATCGGCCCGGGAGACGAGGTGATTTGTCCCGCCTTTGGCTTCATCGCCACGGTGGACGTGATTCTGCGCGTCGGGGCCACGCCGGTCCTGGTCGATGTGGATCCCGTGACGTACTGTATTGATCCCGCGAAAATCGAAGAGGCGATCACCGAAAAAACTAAAGTCGTGATCCCTGTCCATCTCTTCGGCCGCGCTTGTGACATGACGCGCATCATGGAATTGGCTGAAAGCAAGAATTTTGAGGTTATTGAAGATGTCTGCCAGGCCGCCGGCTCCCAGGTGGATGAGGATTTTTGTGGAACCTTCGGTCGATTTGGCTGCTTCAGCTTCTATCCGACCAAGAACCTCGGCGGCCTCGGCGACGGCGGCATGTTGGTGACCAAAGACAAGGGGCTGTATGAAAAGGCCCTGAAACTGCGCGACCACGGTCGCTCGCCCATCACCGGCGACTTCGAAATCATTGGATATAACAGCCGTCTGGATGTGATTCAGGCCGTCTATCTGGACATGAAAATTGAAGACCTCGAAGAGTCCAACATTGACCGCATCGAAACCGCGCGCCTGTACGACCGGCTTTTTTCCGGCTCGGAAGTGGTGACGCCGGAATTTCTGGATGACACCTCGCACACCTATGGGCTGTACACGATCCAGGTGCGCGATCGGGACCGGCTCCAGACGTTCCTGAAAGAAAACGGGATTGGCGCGGGGGTGTATTATCGGCGCGGACTGCACCGCGAACCGGCGCTGGAGAAACTCGGTCTCACACGCGGTCCCGTGCCCGTGACGGACGCGTTGTCGCGCAAAGTATTGTCGCTGCCGTGCTATCCGAGCATGAAGCGCCTCAACGTGGAACGGGTGGCCGAAGTGGTCCTCGATTTCCTGCAACGCAACGAATCGTTCGACCGCCGTCGTCGCTAATTCCGATGGGTCGATTTCGACCGATTCTCTAAAGAAACGCACTCCGTCATGGCCAAATTATCCGCCAAAGATCTTAAGAACCGGATTGTCGGTGGACAAATCGACGACGCCGTCAAAATGATTGGCGCGCGCTTGGATGAGGCCGCGCCACCGGAACGGGACACGATTGCCGGTCGCCTGGGCGCCGTGGTTCAGGAAGCCTATGATGACTATGCATACGGTCATGTTGACCGGTTGATCGAGCAGGCGCGTCAGCAGATCGACGCGCGCACGGCGGAGATCTTCGAAGACAGCGTCGCCGAGTGCAAAAAACTCACCAAGACCTACCACCACAAGTTTCTCCCCCTGGAGTCCGAGCGCAACGCCCGCCAACTCCGTGAAGCCCTGCGCAGCCGCGACATCAGCGAAGCCCTGCGGGTCTTGCGCGACATGCTCGCCGCCTATACCGATGACCCCACCTATGGCCGGCGGTTGAATTATATCGGCTCGGTGGTTGGCTCCCTGGTCAACGACCAGCAGGAAGTCCATCAGTTGTTGTCCCGCGCCCGTTCCCAGGCCTCAAAATACGGTTGGAAGCCCGAAGACATCGACAAGATCGAAGCGATTTTCAAGGATCGCATCAACGGAATGGGCAAGGACGAGGTGATCAATCAGGAGCGGGAGTTCAAGGCCGCCTTGACGCGCGTGGTGGTGGAGATGCGGAGCCTTCTGCCGGACGTCAACATGGTGGGCGACGTATCGAACGCCCAGATTCGCAAGTTTTCCAGCGCCATTCGCGCCATGATTCGCACCACGTTTCTCCAGAAGCGCCCGATTTCCTGGGCGGACCTGTGCGACATCTTCGTCGAATTTGTGCCGGCCAAGGTCAGCGCCACCAGCGCCCTGAGCGGCGTGGAGGGGCGGTTGTATTATCGCCTGGGGCCGGCGGCGCAGAAGACTGCGAAGCGAGTCTTCCAACAGACGGGCGAGCTGGAAGTGGTTCGCACGGCCCTGCTGCACTACGCCAAACAGATCACGGATCCCAAAGACATGGGCCGCGTGGCCGAGACCATGGGGCTGCTGGCCCATCCCGATTTTGCCCAATTCCTGCGTCAACGCCTCAGCGACCGCCGGTTCCAGTCCATTCGCGGCCTGATGACATCGGCCATCGGTCAGTTCGGTTCCGCTGAGTCCGGCAAGGCGCTCGTGGAGGAATTGCGCGGGCATATCCGTTCGGCGCCCACGGATCGCAAGGCGCGCAACCTGGCTCTGAAAACCATCCAGGCCTTGAGCGAGTCCATCAAGTCCGCTCAAACAGCGGACGAAATCGCCGAGATCCTGAATCAAACCATTCCGCTGCTGCCGGACAAAGACAACCGGATGGCGCTGGATTTCGCCTTGCAGATGTTGCCGGACGCGCCCGCGGACAAACTGTTACCCGAGCATCGCAGCTGGTTCATCACCACGTTGACGGAATCGCTGTGGCTGGGCGAATATACGCCCGAATTCGCCGGCGGCGATGACATGCAGCGGACCGTGTTGGGGTGGCGAGAGCCCATCGTGGACGCCGTGGTTGCTTTCGGAAACAAAGGGGCGACCGATTTCATGCGAGCCGCCCATAAGCAGATCGGTCATTTTAGCGGCGCCTTTATGGCCATCGCGGAAATCTGTGGTCGCATCGGCAATCACGCCTTCATGCCCCTCCTGGAAACCGCCCTGCGTGTGGCCACCCAGTCAAACGCCTCCGCCATATCCCGCTATTCACAGGAAACCTACTACGATTCGTCCGAAGGCGTTCGCAAGCCGATCAGTCAGCGGATGATTCTCAGCGCCCTGATCATCGGCATCAGTCAAGTGGGCGGTCAACGGGCCGATTTTGTTCTGAAAGATTTGAACCAGAAGATCCAAAGCAATTTCTGTCCGTCTCCGGACGCCGAGGCGTCGCGCCGGATCTTTGAATCCATCAAACGCCTGGGCGGCGGCGGCATCGGCGTGGAGGGTGAATCGAATGGCGCGGGCTTCGCGGACCTGGCCGCCATCACCTCGCAATCGGGCGAATCGGCCGGCGCCGCGGGAGGCAACGGCCCCGTTGACGCGAAAGCCGTTGAGCAGGCTGTGGCGGCCATGAACAAATTCTATTTCCGCGCCTCGAAAAAGCGGGCAGCCAAGATTGCGGCCATTCAGGTGCTGGCTTCGGCCAGAGCCATTGACGGCATTGAGCCGCTTCTGGACGCTTTTGACGATAAGGATCCCTTTATTGAAGCCTCGGCGCAAAACGCCCTGCTCGAATACGGCGCGCCGGGTACCGCCCCCAAGATTCTCCAGGCCTTTGTCAATCGGGTGGTGGAGCGCATGGATCAGGCCCAGTCCGAAGAACGGGAGGAATTGGCCAATCTGTTGGAACAACTGAATCCCAGTCGGCCTGAGATGCAGAAACTCCTTCTTCAGGAAATGGAGCGGGTCCCATCCGCCACGCCCGTTTATCGCGCGCTGGCCGACCTGGTCAACCCGACCCAGAGCCGTCAAGGCCCGGCCATTCATCGCGAAGAAGAAGGCAACGAGGCCATGGTCAACGCCACGTTGTCCCGCGCTGAAATCCTGGAAAAACGCCGCGAATATCTGGCCCTGCGGCAGGCTTGGATTCAAGGCGGCAAGAAAGGCGCCGCCCCGGCGCGCCCGCCCGGTATCTGATGCGCGACAAACACGCGCGACGCCTGATCCACGAATCGGGTGTCGCTTTTTGATTTAATCCCCCCATGCAGGAGAGTCGCACGATGAAAGTTTTTGTCCCCGGCCGCATTTGTCTGTTCGGTGAACACAGTGATTGGGCCGGCGGCTATCGCCGGATCAATGGCGAACTGGAAAAAGGCTATACCCTGATCGCCGGCACCAATCAGGGGCTCTTTGCCGACGTGCAACCGCACCCGACGAAACTCATCTTGAAATCGACCCTCTGTGACGGGACGCGATTCGGTCCCTTCGAGGCGTCCATGGATCGCGACTCCCTCCTGGCCGAAGCCCAGAAAGGCGGCTTCTTCAGTTATGTGGCCGGAGTGGCCTATCAGATTCTGACCCATTATCAGGTCGGCGGCCTCGTCATTGACAACTACCTGACCGATCTGCCGGTCAAGAAGGGCCTGTCCTCCAGCGCCGCCGTCACCGTCCTGGTGGCGCGGGCCTTCAACCGCATCTATGACCTGAAGATGACCGTGCGCGGGGAGATGGAACTGGCCTATATGGGCGAGATCACCACGCCGTCCCGCTGCGGACGCATGGATCAGGGCTGCGCCTATGGCGAACGGCCCATCATGATGATTTTTGACGGCGAACGGATTGATGTGCGCGAAGTGGCCCCGGGCGGCGAACTGCACTTTGTCATCGTCGATCTCAATGCCGGCAAGGATACCAAGGAAATCCTGAATAAACTCAACCACTGCTATCCCTTCGCCGATGATCCCGTTCAGAAAGGCGTTCAAAAATACCTGGGGCCGATCAACCGCCGGATCGCGCATCAGGCCTTCGACTTCCTCAAGGCCGGCGACGCCGTAAAACTCGGCGAACTGATGTGCGAGGCCCAGAGCGAATTTGACAAATATCTGCAACCGGCCTGTCCGTCTCAGCTCACCGCGCCCGTCCTGCATCAGGCCCTCAACTATGAACCGATCCAGGAGTATATCCTCGGCGGCAAGGGCGTGGGCTCCCAGGGCGACGGGACCGCTCAGTTCCTCGTCAAAGACGAAGAGGCTCAGCGCAAGGTCATTGAGATCATCGAGCGCGATCTGAAAATGACCTGTCTGAAACTGACCCTCAGTCCCGGCCGTCGGGTCCGCAAGGCCATCATTCCGGCCGCCGGCTTCGGCACGCGCCTGTTCCCGGCCACCAAGGGATTGAAGAAGGAACTCTTCCCGGTCATCGATCGCGAGGGACGCGCCAAACCCGTCATCCTCGCCATCGTCGAAGAAGCCCTGAGCGCGGGAATCGAAGAGGTGGGCCTTATCATTCAGCAAGACGATCTGGCCATCTTCAAAGAGTATTTCAGCGTCAAGCCCCCCATCACCCATTACAACAAATTGAGCAAAGATGACCGGGCCTATTGCGATTATCTCCAGGAGATCGGCGCTCGGATCAAGTTCTTGCCCCAAACGGTTCAGGAAGGCTTCGGCCATGCCGTTTATTGCGCGCGGGAGTGGATCGGGAAAGAACCCTTCCTCCTCCTGTTGGGCGACCACCTGTACGCCACGAATACGGATACGTCCTGCGCGCGCCAGATGCTGGACGCCTACGACGAGACCGGGATGAGTATCGTAGGACTCAAAGCGGTGGCCGGGGAAGAGACCCGGCACTATGGCTGCGTGGGTGGCATCTGGAAACAAAATTCCTCCATTCTGGCGATCACCGAATTTGCCGAAAAGCCCACAGCCGAATACGCCCGCGAGCATCTGACCATTGATGGATTGGGAGAGGATTCCTTCCTCTCGGTTTTCGGCCAGTATGTCCTGCAACCCCAGATTTTCGACTATCTGGAAGAAAACATCGAAAACAATGTCCGCGAAAACGGCGAATTCCAGCTCACGTCCTGTCTGGACCGGATGCGCCGGATCGACGGATTCGCCGGCCTTGTGGTCCAGGGCCAGCGATTCGATATTGGAATTCCGGAGGCCTACCGTCAGACAATCATTGATTTCCGAAACGCCTGAGGTTTACCTTGCCATAGTTTCAATTCTGCGCCCCGACAGGGTGGCGCAGATTATTTCCGATAACTTCACAAAGGAAGCAACCCATGATGGAACGACGCGACTTTCTAACCACCTCCGCCCTGGCCGCCGGCATGGCTTCATTCATGCCCTCGCTGGCTGGAGCGCAGACGCCCAACTACTTCGACGGCCATGACCTGTATGTCCTCATGAAATTCGTCCTGGACCCGGAAGACGAACGGGCCAAAAAGAAAAACTGGAGCCCGGAGGGCAAACGGCAACTGATCGAAGACTTCGCCGCCAAGGCGCTGGTTCCCGCCTGCAAGCGGCTTGGCGTGGGGCCGGTGGGTGTTTTCCATGTGCGCGATGGCAAACCCTCGGACCCGGTTTTTATTTTGATCCGTCATCAGAACCTGGAATCCATCTTCACCCTGGCGTGGCGCCTGAACCAGGATGCCGATTTCATGCTCGACGCCGAAAGCTTCCTGAACACCGAGATCAACGATCCGGCCTTTGTGCGAATCCACTCCACGATTTTCGCCTCCTTCAACGAATGCAAGCGCATCGAAGTGCCGAAGACCCAGTCGCCCGACCGGATTTATCAGCTCCGCCGCTATGAAGGACACAATGAAGTCAAATGCTGGAAAAAGGTCGAGATGTTCGACGCCGGCGGCGAAATCGCTCTGTTCCGCGCCAAGGGGCTGGCGCCGGTCTTCTTCGGCAAGGCCCTGGTGGGCGAGAATCTGCCGAATCTGACCTATATGGTCACCTTCGAAAATGAGGCCGAACAAAAAGCCGCCTGGGATCGCTTTGTCAAAAGCCCGGAATGGAAAGAAATGAGCGGCGATCCCCAGTACAAGGACACGGTCTCGCACATCGAGAATCTGATCCTGCAAGCCGCCGACTGCTCGCAGATCTGATTCCGAATTAAGGGGTGGAAACGTTCATCCTAAATGCGGCTT
>JADFCT010000160.1 GCA_017161665.1 Candidatus Sumerlaeota bacterium | reverse complement strand
ATTCGTTAACTCCCGAATCATTTCACGCTTGCGCGCCAAAAGGCTGCTTTCAATGGTGGGAATCAATACACCAAACAGAAACATCAGAAAACAGGCGATGGCCAGAAGGGCGGGGAAGACAATTCGGAATGAGAAACGGCGCCAATGCAGTGGCGGCGCCGGCGAGGGATTTTCCGGCAGCATCCGGGAAGGTGTCCCCCCGGCGCCGGAACCGCCCAAAGCGTTGCGAAACAGTTTCCATTCTTCCGTGGGCATTTGGACACCGGGGGAAGGATGCCCCATGAGGTTGGGACCATGAAAATCGCTCCCCCCGGCGCGGAGAAGCCCATGACGCTTGGCCAGTTTCGCCAATCGTTCACGATCAGGATCCGAGTAGGCCCCATAATAGGCCTCCACCCCGTCCAATCCGGCTTCTTTCAATCGCGACAAGAGCGCATCCAACGCGGCGTCATCCGTCGCATAGTCCAAAGGATGCGCCAGAAAGACCGTGCCGCCGGCTTGGTGAAGGCGCTGGATGGCTTTCTCCACCGGAGCGGGATTTGCGAGAAAGGCCTGAAGTCCGGGGTGATCGGGATCAAAACCGTAAGCCAACAGATGCAGTTCCCGATCATCCAGGAAGGCGGACAGTTCCACGCCCACGATCGGCGCCAGCCCGGCCCGGACAGCAGCCTCCCGGAACCGCGCCACGCCCGCGGTCGTATGGTGATCCGTCAGGGCCGCATAGCGAATCCCCGCATCGGCCAATTTCCACGCCAGAACCTCAGGGGCAAAGTAACCGTCGCTCTCGCTCGAATGCAGATGAAAGTCAACAAGGGTGCTCGGAACCATTGACAGGGCGCCTTTGCGGCAATTTTGATGAGAGTTCCCCATCGCTATATAATGGACACAACAAATGATGAAAAGGACGCTGGGGCGCGATGTTTGCCGCGCAGCGCGCAAAAAGCGTGACGGCGCCGCCACCCCCCCCGTCCGCCAGCGAATCTAAATGTGCGAACCAACCTAATGCAAACGAGCCGGTCGGAAAAGGTTTTTCCGACCGGCTCATTGATTTCCTCACGCAAGTGAACGAAACAGTTAAGCCGATTGCGGCTCTCTCGGCTGCGTCAGAAGTGAAATGACAATCAACGTGGCAAAACTCAAAGGAATTGACACAATCCCGGGATTCATCAGCGGGAACGGCGCGTCGGCGGCGGCCAATCCGTACTTGGGATACATGCTCGGCGAGATCAGGAACAAACCAATGGCCGCCACAATCCCGACGATGATCGAAACCGTGATCCCCTGTTTTGTCGTCTTCTTCCAGAACAGGAGCATGATGATCGCCGGCAAATTGGCCGAGGCGGCCACAGCAAAGGCCCACCCAACCAGGAAGGACACATTCATGCCTCGGAATTTGATCCCTAAGATGATGGCAATGATCCCAACAACGATTGCCGCCACTTTCCCCGCGCCCACTTTGGTTTTTTCAGTCATTTCCAAACCGGCGAACCGATCCAGCAAGTCATGGGCCACGGCGCCGGAAGCGGCGACGATCAGCCCGCTCACTGTGCCCAGAACCGTCGCGAAAGCAATCGCCGAAATCACGGCGAACAGGAAGGTTCCGAACGACTGCGCCAGCAACGGCGCGGACATGTTGTTGGTCAGGGGATTGACGACGGAATTGACCATGGCGCCCAGGCCCATGAACAGCGTCAGAATATAGAAGAAGCCGATGGAAGCAATGGCCACAATCGTCGATTTGCGCGCCGCCGCCGGACTCGGCACGGTATAATAGCGAATCAGGATATGCGGCAGGGCCGCCGTCCCGAAAAACAGGGCCAGCATCAGCGACACAAAGTCCAGGCGCTGAAGGGGCGTCCCTTCGACCTTGAACATCAACCCCGGACGCATGACTTTGTTGCCCGGCGTGGTGAACGGATAATACACCGTAATGGCGTCATTGCCATCCTTGATGGAGGCCGAGGACCAGCGCTGGACCACCGTCTCCTTATCTGACAACAGGGCCAGCAACTTAAACGGCGAAATGGCGCCGGTATCGGCTTCCTTTCCCTTTTGACCGGCGATTTGTTTCAGTGTCCCGACCTGACGCAACGCCAACGTATCGGCATTCTCTGCCGTTTTTTCCACGCCGTTAATAAAGGTGGCCCCTTTCTTACCGTCGCCATCCGAACGCTCCAAAACCCACTGGGTCTCCTGATATTGAACCGGGGCGCCTTCGGCCTCAATCACATAATAGAAGTTTTCGACGCCATCCTTTTCGACGCGCGCGAAGGTCTTGCCATCAATGGATTCCAGAACGTCGGGATTCGAAACGTCGGCGGCGGAGAGAAGTTTATAGTCATGAGCGCCCGCGGGCTCGGTGGACAAACCGCGCACACACACCGCAATGACTAAGACCGTGGAGAAAACAATCAGCAATCCGCCTTTGAGAAACTGCACATACGTTGTGGATGTCATACCGGCCGTGGCCACGATCAGAATGACAATGACACCAACCATGATCACGCCCGTGCTGTGTTCCATCCCCAGCAACGGCTCAACCAGCACGCCGGCGCCCACCATCTGCGGAATCAGGTAACAGATCGACACGATCAGCGTGCTGAGCGCGGCCGCCAGCTTGATGCCTTTTGAATTAAACTTCGCGTCCAAAGCGTCGGTAAACGTGTATTTGCCCATCCGTTTCAGCGGCTCGGCCACAACGAACAGGGCGACAATCCATCCGGCCAGATACCCGATGGAATACAGGAATCCGTCATACCCCATGGTGGCGATCATACCGCAAATGCCCAGGAACGAGGCCGCCGACAAATAGTCTCCGGCAAACGCGATGCCATTGACGGCCCAGTGAATTTGACCACCGGCGGCAAAATACCCTCCAGCGCTTTTGGTTTTCCGTCCCAGATAGAAGGACAGGCCAATGACAAAACCGACAAACAAAAGAAAGATAAAAACAGCCATTATTCCGCGCCCTCCTCTTTTTGCTCTTCCGCATTCAAGAGCCTTTCCTGTTTTCCACACATGGCGGAATATATCAGAGCCAGCACCAGGGCGAAAATAATCAGTCCGAATCCATAAACAACGGCCAGATTCATACCGAATAGAACCGTCGCTTCCATCAAGGTGGGCTTGAAGACATTAATCCCGACAAAACCAACATAAACCAGAGCATAAATGATCAACATTTTGACGCCGAGTTTCATTTTGTAGTGGGCGGCGTGATCCGTACCGGCCTGAGCGGCAGGCTCGTGGAGCATAAGAAACACCTCCTGCAAGAGAGTCTGAAGCGTTCCCCTCCTGCGCGCACGCAGGAAAGGGGGGACACTCGGGGAAGCCCGCACGGGATGACGACCATCCACGTCTGCTTTCCGTACTCGGGGATGTACCGTATTAAAAAGGTCAAGTCCAGACATTTTTTTCTTACCGCAATCGGCCAATCGGCTTGGTTCTGTTTTGAAACGCCCGCATGGACAAAACCATTGACCTGATCGAATCCGACCGATTACGCTTGATTGGGTTTTGATGAACGTGGATTTGACACGGCAATATGGTTCGGGGCCCCATGGGAAAGGAGCCGTTGACATGATACCCATCGACGGACTCTCCCACGGATCCCTCCCTATCAATCCTTTGGGGGGACTCCATCAGGAGAACCTCTGGGCGCCCCTGCGGGCTGACGCCACGGAGATTCATTTCCGCGAATTCAAATACCTGCTGGATGTTTATGACTGGGTCGCCGAACAGGGGCTGAGCGCCGGGGCCCTGATGACCGGCCTGCCCGGTTCAGGCCGAACACATATCCTGGCCCGACTGCGCGAATACCTGGACGGCGCGAACCGCGAAGCCCTGTCTCAGCGCGCCCAGGCGATCTTTGTGTCCGTGCGGCTCCAGTCCAATGCCCTCTTTTATTGGCGCGACATCCTCCACGCCCTGATCCAGGACCTGATGCGCTCGGACAAGGCGCAATTCCAGCGCCTGATTCGGACGGCGATTCGGCATCACGGGCTCAATCCCGATGCCCCGGACGCCTTTGACGAGTTGATGGCGCGCGTCTATGACGAAGCGCCCTTCGATCCCAACTGGGCGCTGGCGCTGAAATTCCTCTGGTTGGGGCGTGACTGTCACAGCGCCGTTGATTATCTGCTGGGGTACGAACCGGATCCCCTGGAAGCCCGACGCCTGGGATTTGAAGACGTTCCGCGTTGGCCGACGCGCTCGCCGGAAACGCAGGCGCGCGCCCTGACAGGATTCCTCTGCCGACTGGGCGCGCCCGGGGCTGTCTTTGTTTTCTGCTTCGAGCGCCTGGAGGCGTCCTTGCGAAATCTGGACGACTCAGCCTCCGTCAAAACATTTGTGCGAATTGTTGCGCAATTCCGCGCCACCGCCCCCAACACCTTTCAAGTACTCTGTGCGCAACCCAATTTTGCGCATACCGCCCAGCTCGCTCTGCCCGCCGAACAATACGACATCCTAACAGAAAACACGTTTTCACTTGAACCGTTGGCGCGACAGGATGTGGAACGCCTCCTGTCCAATCGCTTGGACGGGTATCCCCCTTTCGCCGAAGGCCGCCGACAGTTGCCCGACGCGCGGCTCCATCCCTTCCGGGAACGAGACCTCGACAGCTTGATGCGCGCCAGAGAAGCCCCAACCCCCTCCGAAGCGCTGGGGCACTTTGCGCGTCGGTTGGACGCCATGGTGGGCCGGACGCGACCGGCCCGGGAACTGAATGAATGGATTCAGGAAGCCTGGGAGCGGCGCCGCGCGGAACGGGATTTCGCTGAAGACACTCTGTTCTCCGACAACTGGTTATTTGAGCGCGATCTGGCCCATGGCCTGCCCCTCTTGATCGGCCTGGCGCAAAAGGGGTGGCGTTCGTTCTATCCGTCCGCCACGACCGGACCGGCCATCTCCATGACAGGACCGAATCGACGGCGCATTGCCGTTTGTTTCTGCAACGAACGCGCCCTGGCCACTCTGGACGCGAATCTTCGGCGCTGGCGATACAACGCCCAACTGGGCGAATATGATCGCTGGGTGTTGGTGCGAAATCCGAACCTGCCCATTTCAGCGGACGCCCATCGCATCCGAAAACAACTCGCCTTTCTGGGACGCGTCGATGTGCGGTTCTGGACGCCGGCGCCCGAGGCCATGGCGGACCTGCGCGCTGTCCGACGATTGATTCGTGACGCCTTGTGCGGTGATTTGACGGCCGAGACCCAACGGATTTCGGCAGCCACCGTGGGCTGCTGGCTGGCGGATAACGCGCCGCCCTCCCTGACCGGTGTTATCCGTCGCCTCCTTCCCTTGGCCGGACGCCCCACACGGGTCCAGGAACTTCTGCCCGAGGCCTTGCGCCTCCTGGAGCGTCATTACATGATCGACGTGAATCAGGCCGCCTCAGAACTCGGCTGTCTGCCCGTGGAACTGGAAGAACTCGCCTTGCTGGCCCCCGACCAGATTGGCGCCCTGTCCGGCCCACCGAAACTACTGTTCCTCGCTCCCGAAGCATCGGTCGAATCCGCGGCGGCGACGGAACTGGACATCGGATAATGGCCATTGAGCTGACAGTCAATCGCGTTCTGGGTATTCTTGCGGACGAACTGAAAATATCAGTCCCCCCCCCAGCCGCTTCGCCGATCACGCCTTTGTTGCATAAAATTTTCACCGATATTTTATGTGATCTGACCGGCCCCAATCCGAAAAAAAACTGGATCGCCGCCCTGGATGCGGCGCCGCCGGAATGGAATGACTGGCGCGCGGCCATGCGCGACTTCACATACCGTCAGGCCTTCGCCCCGGCCCTGGAACACTATCGAACGCGATTATACCCTTACACCAATGAAACAAAAGTCCTGTGGCGGGCCCTCCAAAACGCCGATCGCTGGCTGGCCGATCGCCTGTGGGACGCGCGAGCAACGAAACGCCTGCGCGAATTGTTCACCCCTCCCGTGGGACCCATTCTGGTCGTTGCGCCTCGATCCTTCGAGACACAACTGCGCCAACCACGGCATGAATCCCACGTCATCCGGATTCATGGCGCCCTCCATGGCGCCTGGCGCTTCGGTCGGGATGCGGCCTGGCATTTGCCGGAATTCGTTCCCGGGGATCAAACCCCCTCCGAACTGATGCCCTATCGAATCGTCCTGATCCATTCGCTGATCGAAGCCGGCGCGCCCGATCAGGCCCCCGGCGAACTGTCTCTCCTGCAATTCACCCCCGACTTGCGAGAATTCAGCATCTCTCAACAGCAGGCCATCGACGCCCGGAATGCAATCCAAACGATTTTGTTTCGGGTCCTCAAGGATGACCTCAAACGCCTCGAAGACCAGACGCCTCCGCAATGGGCGCCCATTGAAGACGACCCTAAAAACACACGGGAGGAACCCGGCATTCCGGACGTTCCTCCCCGTGAATGGACACGATAAAAATCGCCGGCTTACTTTTTGGTGATTCGCCCCGCCAGTTGATCCTTCACTGGAACAACAGACGCCTTGTGTCGCTCGGCCAGCGCAATCAAATCCTGGAGCACATCGGGATGCCGCGACGCGATATTAGTTTGTTCGCCAGGGTCGTGCCCCAAATGGTAGAGCAACGGTGGATCATGAACCTTGAGTTCATCTTTCACATAGCAGCGCTGGGTACGGAAATGGGCTTTGAATGGCCCTTTCCGAACGGCCCAGAGGGTCTGATTCCGATAATAGAACATCTCGTCCCGGGGACTGGGCATTTCGTCCAGAAGCGCCCCGGTAAGGTCATACCCATCATACACACGATCGGTCGGAATCTCCCCTCCCGCCAGCGACACAAAGGTCGGCAACAGATCGAGGGTCGAACCCATGTCGGAAACAACGGCCGGCTTGATTTTGCCCGGCCACCAGAAAAGGGTCGGTTCCCGCATCCCCCCCTCGAAGGTCGTGCCTTTCCCTTCGCGCAGGAGCCCGGCCGAGCCGCCCTGTTCATTATACACCAGCCAGGGGCCGTTGTCGGACGTAAAGACCACCAGCGTCTTTTCGCTCAAGCCCTCGTCGCGCAAGGCGCTCAGAATTTTTCCCACGCCATCGTCGATTTCCTCGATCACATCGCCGTAAAGCCCACGCTCGCTGATCCCCTCAAACTCCTTGGAGCGGAACAGGGGCACATGCGGCAGGCTGTGCGCCAGATACAAAAAGAACGGCTTGTCGCGATTCTGCTTGATATAGGCAACCGCCTCCTGCGAATAGCGCTGGGTCAGGGTTGTCTGATCGGCTGGACGCTCGATCACCGCTTCATTGCGCATGAGCGGGACATTAAAATACTCGCTCTTCGAGTCCCGGAACACGTTGACGCCTTTGGGCGCCGCCTGGTCCATGTCGTTACTGTAGGGAATACCAAAATAAGAATCAAATCCATGGCGTGTGGGCAGGTACTGGGGCAAATGACCCAGGTGCCATTTCCCAATGCAGCCGGTGGCATAGCCCTGGCCCTTAAGGGCCTTGGCAATTGTGATTTCACTTGTTGGGAGCCCACCGCTCGAGTCGGGGAACAGAACGCGTCGCTTGTCGCTGCACATTCCGTTGCGAATCGGGAGTCGCCCCGTCATGATGCCGGCGCGACTGGGCGTGCAGACACTGGCAGCAGCATAAAAGTTCGTCCACTTCTGTCCTTCGGCAGCCATGCGATCCAGATTGGGCGTCTTAATGGTGGGATGACCAAAGACGCCTAAATCACCGTATCCGAGATCATCACAGAAGATGATTACGAAATTGGGTTTTGGCGCGGATGCGGTTGACTGCGCCCCCGCCGGTCTCAAGGACGCCGCCGCCAGGGCGAGACACCCCGCGCCGGCCTGTCTCAAAAAATTTCTTCGCGTACTTTGAACAGTCTTCATCAACCGATTTCCCCTTCCTTGGTGGATGGCTTCCTGGATTTCCTTACTGGGCGGCGCTCAACGAAAACAATTTTGAAAAGGTCCGAATGAACAAACGCCCGTCAGCGATCGCCAGCGTCGCCTGACTGTCCTCCCCCATGGCATTAACCGACAACAACTTATATTCGGGACCGGCTTCCAAAACGACCACCTCTCCTTTGCGCGTCATGCAATAGATCTTCCCGTCCGCCCAGACCGGCGAGCAATAGAAACTCTTCGCCGGTTTTTCCGACCAGACCATGTCTCCGCTTGCCGCCTGGATGCAGGTGACCTGCCCATTGTCATGAAACAGGTAAGCCAGGCCATCCTTGTACAGTCCGGTGGGCACATACGGCGTCCAGCGTCCTTCGACCTGATACGCCACAGCCGGCATCTGGCCGGCGCCCTTGGGCGGACGAATGGCCGTCAAGACCTTCCCGGTCCCACCCGAGCCGCCATAACCAAAAATCAAATCCCCCGCCAGGA
>JADFCT010000159.1 GCA_017161665.1 Candidatus Sumerlaeota bacterium | reverse complement strand
TTGTTCTCTGACCCAGGGCTCCGCTCCCTATCGGTCGCTCCACCCTGGGCTATTATGTGCCACCCCTATCGGGGCTTGGCGGATGTTTGGCTCCTGGGGCGCGGGCCTTATAGGGTATGGCCTCCGCGCCTCCGCGTGCTTTGCGTCATAGCGCCTTTGCGCCTTGGCATTTGAAAAAACAGCCATCGCGCCGCGCCCCGGCGTGCTTTGCGTCATAGCGCCTTTGCGCCTTGGCATTTGAAAAAACAGCCATCGCCGCCGCGCCCCGGCGTGCTTTGCGTCATAGCGCCTTTGCGTTTGAAAAAGAAGTCATCGCGCCTTGGCGTTTAGCGCAACCATCTTTTTTTCCTTCTATTCTTCATGGTTCAAAAAAAAACAGATTCCACCGCGTCCCGCCCCAGCGTCATTTTCATCATTTATTGTGTCCATTTTTTAGGACATGGATAACTCATTCGTGAAAGAATTATTCGAATCGCGCCCTTACTCACACTCGAAATCCAGAACGATCCGGTCAGAACTGAATTCCCGAACCAGGGCCGCGACCTTCTGGTGTTCGGGATGCGGCAGATAGGCCGCCACCGCTTCGGGACTCGTCAGGGTCATGACAAATCCATGCGTATAGCCCTGCGACCGGGCGCCGGCGGTGATGTCCGCGCCGCCGGCGAAATCAATCAACCCATCGATCTTTCCCACCAGCCCCGCCAGGGCCGCGAACAGAGCCTCGGCCTCTTCCGGCGTCTTGCCGGATTTGGCCTTCAGCAGCAACACATGTTTGACCATCGAAAGACTCCTTGTGTCAGATCCCTCAAAACCCCGCACCATACCCCCCTTCAATCAGAAACAATCCCGTTTTTGACCGCGCCCGCCGGTCCTGTAGTTTGGCCGCCGCCAGAATGCAAGGATTGTGAGCGCTGTCAATGCGGGTCAATCCCATGGGAAAAGATCTAAGTCGCTATCCTTAAACGGATTGTGACTTTTTAGGATCGGCGACCAACAGCATGAATATGCCATAATTGACGAGCAAAAAGCCCCATGTATAGGCGATGTTCGCCGATGGACGCCTTTTCTGCCATGTCCCGCCGGTGGGCGCCTTGAAGATGGGGGAATACTTGGTGGTGTCCATGTGACTGAGGCCGTCAGATAACTCCCAGGGACACCACAGAGCGCTCAGCCAAAAAAAAACAAGAAACACCAGGGTGATACTCTTTTGCGGGGTATTCATGAATTTCACCTTTCATGATTTGTTTTTACCAAGCGCTCAACCTGGTCCGGTGAAACGATTCATCAGGCCGGGGAGAGACATGGGCGTCTGGCCCATGGATTTGTCCAGGGCAAGCCGTCGGCGCGGGCCTGATAAGACAGCGGCGCCGCGCCCCGACGCCTTTTTCATCATTTGTTGTGAGCGCCGAAGGCCGCTCATGACCAACTCATTCTTGACATCCGTGACTCAGTCGAACGGATTATACCATTTGCCTTGCTGCGCCGGTCGCGTGACGGCCGGCGTTTCCTTGGCCAGCGTGGGCGGCTCCTGAATCGGACAGCGAATGGGTTGGGCCATCCGGGGCTCCACGGTCTGGAACAGGAGCGAACCGCCCAGGAGGACCTTGAGTTCATTGAAGCGAATATGTCCTTGAATGCCCTGATCTTTGGGCAGGGAACGGATGGGGACCGCGAAATCGTCAATTCCGATTTTGGGGAGCACGGCCTGCGCCTGTCCTGGCGGAACGACGGCGAAACACTTCGGCCCCACCAGAATGGGGTACTCATTGCGATTGACCAATTCGATACGAACGATATTGTTCATCGCATAGGCCATGATCTCGATCCCCTGATCCCGAACGGGCCCGCGTTCGGCAATCTCGGTTGGCGCCTCCGGGCGAATCATATCCGGTGGCGTTTTCGAAGCCTGCCCGGCGCATCCGGCCAGTATCAGAACACACAACGATGCCGACAGTCCCGCGCCCTTCCCGATGAATGCGCCTGTGAATACCTGCGTTGACATGAAAGAATCGCTCCCTGGAACAGAATAACCTGACACAGCCCCGCAAATGGAGTCGCCGGAATTCCATGCGGCGTCGGGCGCCTCGCCCCCGGCCATGCGACGCCCCCCCCAAAAAACTCCGGCGCATTCACTCTCCCGGTAATGAGAAGCGAATACGCCGGTGTTGTCAAGCAGGAGATCCATTCACCCGATGGGGCTCAGACCTTTTCGCGAGCGGTGTACTGGGTGTGGAGCAGGTGATGGGATTTTTCTCCCAGCGGCTGGCCGAGGAATTCCTGATACACGCGCGCCACATCCGGGCTTTCGTGAGACTTGCGCAAAGCCTTGCCTTCATCTTCGCGATAGATGGCAGCAATACGGGCTTTTCGGATTTCATCCGTGCAGAAGCGCGGCTGGCCACCGCCACCGATACACCCGCCGGGACAGGTCATCACTTCGACAAAGTGATATTGCTTCTCGCCCGAACGCATCCGATCAATGACGGTCTGCGCGTTTTTGAGTCCATGGGCGACGGCCACATTCAGCGTGGCGCCTTCCAGGAAGGCCCAATCGCCCTGAGCGCCCTGGACGGTCAACGAGGCTTCCTTGACGCCTTCCAGTCCGGCCACGGGCGCCACATGGAGGTTGTCCATGGGCAGTTCCTTGCCGGTGACGATTTCATAGGCGGTCCGCAGGGCCGCTTCCATGACGCCGCCCGTATTGGCGAAGATGTCCGCCGCGCCGGACGAAATACCCATGGGCGCGTCCATTTTTTCGTCGGGCAGCTCCCGGAAGGCAATGTTGGCCTCGCGGATCATTCGGCCCAATTCACGAGTCGTCAGCACCACGTCCACATCCCGCACACCGCTGTCCGTCATTTCCGGACGCTGACATTCAAACTTCTTGGCCGTGCAGGGCATGATGGACACGCAATAGATGTCCTCGGGGCGCTTGCCGATCTTGTTGGCATAGTACGTCTTGGCCAGGGCGCCGAACATCTGCTGCGGTGATTTGCACGTGGACAGATTGGGCAGGATGTCGGGATTGAAATACTCGGCATACTTGATCCAGCCCGGCGAGCAACTGGTAAACAGGGGCAGGGGCACATCCTGTTTGTCCACCAGGGCCTTCTTGAGACGGGTCAACAGTTCCGTGCCTTCTTCCATGATGGTCACGTCGGCTGTAAAGTTCGTGTCAAAGACGGCATCGAATCCGATGCGGCGCAGGGCGGCGGTCATTTTGCCGGTGACCAGCGTGCCGGGTTGATAGTCGAACATTTCGCCCAGAGCCGCCCGGATGGCCGGCGCTGTCTGAACGATGACGATCTTGTCCGGATCCTCAATCATCTGCCAGACCTTGTCCACTTCGCTGACTTCGGTGATGGCGCCCACGGGGCACACGGCGGCGCACTGGCCGCACTGAACACAGGCCACCGTGCTCAGGTCCTGATTGAAGGCCGGCCCGATCACTCCAGCGAAACCACGGCCCTGGGGGAACAGGGCGCCGACGTTCTGGATTTCCTGACACACGCTGACGCAGCGGCGGCACTTGATGCACTTGCCATTGTCGCGGCGCAGGGCAGGCGTGGACTCGTCCACATGCTGCGTGGTTGTCTCGCCCTCGAAGATCTGCTCCATGATCCCCATTTCGTATGCCAGCGTCTGCAACTCACAATTCTTGCTGCGCAGACAGGTCTGACACTCGCCGGCGTGTTCAGACAACAGCAGTTCGACCACCGTCCGTCGGGCATCGCGCACTCGGCGGGTGTTTGTGTGAACCACCATTCCGTCCGTCGCCGGCGCCGAACACGAGGCGACCAGTGTGCGGGCGCCTTCGATCTCGACCAGACACACACGGCAGGCGCCGAGACACTGAACGCCTTCAAGATAACACATGGTCGGAATTTTGATTCCGGCCTGCTTGGCGGCCTTGAGCACTGTGGCGCCGTCGTCCACCGTTACTTCAATGTTATTTATTTTTAATCTAGGCATTTCGTTCCATTCCTCTCCTCGGGCTTATTGGCGTTTCCCGTAGTCACAACGCAAACAGCGTTGGGCCTGGCGCTTGGCCACGGCTGGCGACCACGACTGCTCGACTTCCTCGAAGTTATTGCGACGACGTTCGATGGAAATCGTCTGAACCGTTTCACGCTTGTGCGGGCACGGCTCGTCATCAGGATCGAAATCCGTGTCGATGACCTTGTCTTTACGCCAGAAAGCGTGATTCTCGCCGGTCAGATACTGGTCAATGCCGACGGCCGCGGCTTCGCCGCCGTTGACGGCGCCGACCACCGAATCCGGCCCGGTGACCACGTCTCCGCCAGAGAAAATCCAGTCAATGGACGTCTGTCCCGTGACAGGATCGACATTGATGAAGTTGCTCCATTTTTTTTCCAACGTCACATTGCCAAGGACGGAATTGAGATCCACCGTCTGCCCGATGGCCACAATGACCTGGTCGGCGTCGATCACGAACTCGGCGCCTTCGGCCATGGGGCTGCGGCGACCGCTTCGGTCGAATCCGGCCAGTCGCATGCGCCGGCATTTGAGCCCGGTGACCTTTCCGCCCTCTGAGACCACTTCAACGGGAAGGTTCAGCATCTGGAGTTGAACGCCTTCGTGTTCGGCCTCAATGATCTCCTCTTCATACGCCGGCATTTCTTCCCGGGAGCGGCGATAAACGATGGTGACGGTGTCCGCGCCCAGGCGCATGGCCGTGCGCGCGGCGTCAACGGCCGAGTTGCCGCCACCGACGACGATGACCTTTTTACCGACCTTGACCGAACCGCGGAGGTTATAGGTGCGGTTGAATTCCATGGCGTCCACCACGCCGTCCGCGTCGGCGTTCGGAATCCCCAGGGCCATGCCCAGCGGGGCGCCGATGCCGACAAAGACGGCTTCGTACCCATCGGCGCGCAACTGAGCCAGCGTGAAGTCTCTGCCCAGAGCCTTGCCCGTTTCAATTTCCACGCCCATTTGCTCAATCATGCGCACTTCGCGCGCCAGGACTTCGCGCGGCAGACGATACGAGGGAATGGTCTGGGCCAACATACCACCCGGCCGATGCTCGGCCTCAAAAACGTGCGGTTTATAGCCCAGCCGCGCCAGGAAGTAGGCGCACGACAAGCCCGCCGGGCCGGCGCCGATGATGGCGACTTTGCGTTTCGCATTCTTCTCGTTTTCCCGGACTTCGGGCACTTGAATCGTCACTTCCTGATCGACCATGAACCGCTTGACGCCGCGGATGGCCACCGAGTCGCCATCCAGCAGGGAGCGGCGACATTTGTTCTCACACGAGTGGAAACATACACGGGCGCACACGGCGGCGAAGGGATTGCGCTCGCGATGCAGGCGCAGGGCCTCGGCGATCCGCCCTTCGCCCACGAGGGACAGGAAGCCGGGAATGTCGACCGACGAGGGACAACCGTTGCGGCACGGCGAATCCACCAGGGAGGGACAGACAGCGGCCGGACAGCGTTTGTCACGGATGTGGGCCACATATTCATCACGGAAATGGCGGATGGTGGACAGGACGGGATTCGGCGCCGTCTGACCCAGACCGCACAAAGCGGTGTCCTGAATCTGCTGCCCCAGCTCAATCAACCGCTCAATGTCGCCGTCCCGACCATCGCCTTCACAAATGCGGGTCAGGATTTCCAACATGCGTTTGGTGCCCACGCGACACGGCACACACTTGCCGCAGGACTCTTCCTGAACAAATTCCAGAAAGAAGCGGGCCACATCGACCATACAACTGTCTTCGTCCATAACGACGAGACCGCCCGAGCCAATGATGGCGCCGAGTTCGGCCAGCGCGTCGTAGTCCAGAGGCACATTGAGATTGGCTTTCGGGATACAACCGCCCGAGGGGCCACCGCATTGAGCCGCCTTGAATTCCTTACCGCCGGGGACACCGCCGCCGACGTCGTAAATCAAATCCCCCAGGGCCGTGCCGATGGGCACTTCCACGAGACCGGCGTTATGGATGGCGCCGGCCAGCGCGAAGACCTTCGTCCCCTTGCTCTGTTCCGTGCCATACGAAGCGTACCAGTCGCCTCCCTTGAGCAGGATGGCGGGCACGTTGGCATAGGTTTCCACATTGTTGAGGAGCGTGGGTTTTTCCCACAACCCCTTCTGAGCGGGGAAGGGCGGACGCGGACGCGGTTCGCCGCGGTTGCCTTCGATGGACGTGATCAAGGCGGTTTCCTCGCCACAGACAAAGGCGCCGGACCCCATGCGGATTTCGAGTTCAAAGTCAAAATCCAAACCCATGATCTTCTTGCCCAGGAGCCCCACCGCGCGGGCCTGCTTCAAGGCAAATTCCAGACGCTCGACAGCCAGCGGATACTCAGCGCGCACATACACATAGCCCTGATTGGCGCCGATGGCGTAGGCGGCGATGGCCATGCCTTCGATGACCGAGTGTGGATCGCCTTCCAGCACGCTGCGATCCATGAACGCGCCGGGGTCGCCTTCGTCGGCGTTGCACAGGACGTATTTCTGATCGCCCTCGGCCATGCGGGTGAAATTCCACTTCATCCACGTCGGGAAACCCGCGCCGCCGCGACCGCGCAGCCCGGCTTTCTTCATTTGCTCAATGACCTGTTCCGGGGTCATGTCCTTGACGATTTTCGCCAGAGCGCCGTAACCGTCGCGGGCGATATAGTCCTCAATCCGCTTGGGATTGATCTCACCGCAATTGCGGAGGACAATTTTCGTTTGTTTGCGGAAAAAGCTGATCTCTTTCTTGTCTTCCACGACCGCGTGCTTGTCCCGCGGCCGGGTCGGCAGCAATCGCTGCACCGGACGGCCATTGATCACGTGTTCGGACACGATCTCTTCCGCGTCATTTTCCGTGACATTCTCATAGAACACGTCGCCGACCTGAAGGACCGGTCCCGCCGAACACGGCCCCATACAGCCGGTCTCGATGATTTCGGCCTTTTCCGCCCAGTTTTTGTTGGCCAATTGCGCCTGCAGGGCGTCGCGCACGTCCAGGGAACCGGAGGCGATGCAACCGGCGCCCGCGCACAACAAAATCCGTTTACAGCCCTGATCGGCCTTGGCGGCCATTTCGGCCAGCGTGGCCGCCTTGACCTGGTTCAGTGTCTCGACTGATTCGATTCGCTCCGTCATTGTGTCCCTCCGTCTTCGGACTTCGTGGCGTCCTCGCTTTGGTATTGACTCAAAATCGCCGCGATCTTCGACGGCTTGACGCGCTGATGCACGTCCTCGTCCACCATGATGACCGGCGCCAACCCACAGGCGCCAAAGCAACGACCGATTTCGAGAGAGAACTTTTTATCCACCGTCGTGCTACCCACATCGATTTTCAAATTGTCCTTCAGCGCGTCCAGGACCTCTTTGCCCCCCCGCACATAACACGCTGTGCCCAGGCAGACCCGGACCAGGTGCTTTCCGCGAGGCGTGGTGGAAAAGAATGAATAAAAGCCAACCACACCCGCCACTTCGCTATACGGTTTGCCCAGGGCGATACTGATCCTCTTCAACGCCGACTCGGGCAAATAACCAAACATCCCTTGAGTGATCTGAAGCACAGGAATCAGCGCGCCGGGCGTTTCCCGATAATCCTCAAGGACCGTGTCCAGTTTCTCGAGCAATTGCGCCTCGGTCAGTTCCTCGGCACATGCGCAACAACATTCTGCGGCCATTCGACAACCTCCTGAATCAACGGTCCTGAGGGACCGCCTTATAACGTTTGCAGACCCCGGCGCAACTGCACAGAACGATAGAGGTAGGGTGGATCCGTGCCGGTTCACGCGAAGGTCTAAGGGTACATTCTCTTCCAATTCCATGGGAGCATGCAAGTCCAAAATCAATGCAATATACCCAAGGGGGGTATATTTTTAAACAGGATTGGATTCCCTAACCAATCGATGAATGTGCGCAAAAGGAATCAGTAATCAAATATCGAGACGCATGTCTCCATTTAAGACCGTTGATAATAAATGACTTGAGGCTGATCAGATCGAACCATTCGAGAATATATTTTCGATAAAAAAAAGGCGATTTCGACTTCAACGCGCTCTTGAATCGAGCAAAAATAAATGAATGATCGGTCCAAATCGTTGCAGGAATCGAACAATATTTCGCGTTTAATCCGACAAAAACCCCATGCTTCTGTGGGGCGGATTGTGGCGTCGCTTTCCATTCCGACCGGTAGCGTGAGTCGATATCGAAAAGCCCCGGTCGGGGCGGCACTATCCAAACCCTGGGTCAGAGGAATGGCGACGGGCAGACCGCAGGCAATCAGCGGTTCGGTTGTCTACGACTTCGTGATGACCGCGACAAGGGGAGACACAATGGAGCGAGGGCGCGTCTTGACGACTCCAAACTGCGACAAAAGAGGACGCCCCGGATCGTCACGGTGACCAGAG
>JADFCT010000158.1 GCA_017161665.1 Candidatus Sumerlaeota bacterium | reverse complement strand
TTCGACGCCGATCCAGAGTTTTCCCTCGCGATCATGATAAATCGTCGTATAACGCAATCCTTTCAACTCGGGGAAAGATTCTTCCAGATAGCCGACCTCCCCATCCTTCCAGCATTCGATTCCCTTCTCGTAACAAAGATAAACGCTGGCGTCCTGTGATTCGCTGACCGCCAGGACCTGCTCGCCTTTTCGACGGGTTTCCTGAAACAACGGGCGCCACTGGTCGTCCACCCGACCATAAACGGAGCCTTTGGTCATGAGCCAGGGTTGGCCGTCTTTGGTTAGATGCAATCCGGTTGGGTCAATGGTTTTCGGCGTATCCCATGATTGCAATAAAACGCCATCGGGCAGAGATATTTGAATCAGTTGGGGGGTGTCTTTGCCCAGGATCCAGAGTCGATCCTCCGCGTCCAGAGTGATCGTCGATAGAATTCCCTGGATGGGCGCCCGCAGAAAGGTATTCCATTCGCCATCGAAGAAAGCGATGTCATTTTGTTGCGTGGTGGCGATGGGGCCGAGGCGAGGCGAGACACAGAAGGTCTGACCGGAAAAACCGAGTTTTTGCGCGGTATGGGTGAAGTTCTCCCATTGCGGGGGAATGCCCACAAAGAGGCCTTCATGGGTGATCAGCCACATCAGGCCTTCCGGTCCAAAGTCGATCCCCCGAATCTCGGGGGCGCCGATCATGACGCCCATATCCAGCGTCTGCCAATCCCATTGCCGGAAAACGCGCAATCCCGTCTTGGAGGAAACGACCATGTTGCCGTTGGGTGAGGACGATATGCTGTAGGGATCCTGGCCCGCTCCGGTTATTTCAGTCCAGACCTCGTCGCTGTACCGATATAACCACGAGCCACCGCTGACAAAGACATGCGCTTCGCGGTTGACATAGAGCATCTTGGCGGATTTGATCACGCTGTTTTGGGCGTTGAAGCATTCGACCTGGCCGTCCCGATATCGCAACAGGCCGGCGCTGCTCAGGCTGATCCACAGGGCGCCGTGGGTGTCTTCGACCATGTCGCGGGGAATTTGCCCATAGGAAGACGCATCGTAGAGCAACTCGGCCATGTGCTCCGGGCTGTTTGCGCCGCGCCGTTCATCCGTTGCCGGGCTCATAACGATCAGTTTTCCGTCGTACAGCCCCACGAGGAGTTTCCCATTACGCAACAGCAGCAGAGTGGCAATCTCATTTGTGCTGAAAGCCGGGGTGTTGTCGATGTTGTAGGTTCGAATTTCCTGATTGGGCCAGGCGATGTGGGCCAATCCCCGGTCCGTTCCCACCCAAACGCCGTTGGCGCCGTCCCGCTCAATACAACGAACCGAGAGCGTGGGGAGGCCGTTTTTTGTCTCAAACACCGTCCACCGGGTTCCATAAAAACGCGCGCAGCCGCCCCCCCAGATGGAGACCCATACGCCGCCATCGTCGTTCGCCACCACGCCACTGAAAAGTTCCCATGTTTTCCCAACGGGCAAAGGAAAGGAATGGAAACTCCAGTCGGGATTTGTGAAGGCCGCCGGCGCCAGAATCAGCCAGACCACGAGACAGATCCCTGTCAGGCGCCGAGGAAGGAAGGCTGTGTCTCTCACGGTCGTCTCGCTTTGTGACGTTCTATCCAGAACGCTTATCATAGTACTCCCGTGAGAGGATGTCAAGGCCTCCCCCTCAGAAATGGAAGGATTCGGAATCTGGGATTCTGTGCGGTGGTTTTGCTGGCGCCACTGCCTCAATCAATTGATCCAGCCATTGATCATGCCGATCCCAGGTGTGGAAGTCCTCGATGCGGCGCCGGGCCGAGCGCCCCAATTCCCAGCGCCGGGTGGAATCGTCCAGGAGTTCCACACAACGCTCGGCAAAGCGCTGGGGATCGTCCGCCTTTTCCCAGGCTTTTTCACCCGTGGACTGGATGCCTTCGAAACTGAGGGCCGTCCCCACGACCGGACGCGCCAACGCCATGGCTTCCAGAACCTTTGTCTTGACGCCGGCGCCGTAGCGAATCGGAGAGACAAAGAGGTCTGCCTTTAAAATTTCGCTCTGGAGGTCAGGCACAAACCCTGTGACACGGACGCCGGGTGTCTGTTCTAGATCCTGGACGTCTTGGGTTGGCGCCTTGCCGGCAATCACGAAAACGGCTTCAGGGATTTGGGCGCGTATTTGCGGGAAAATCCGGCGGACAAACCATTGAGCGCCATCCCGGTTCGGTCCGTAATCCATGGCGCCGGTCATCAGCAGGGTGGGGGGGCGTCCCGCCCGTTCGGCGTCGCTCGCAGCGGCATGGATTGTTTCCAGCGGAGGCAAATCCACGCCCATGGGCGCCACGACGCCGACGCTCTGGGGATCGAGCCGCTCGTGCCAGCGGCGGTCCGCCTCGGTCAAAAAAACGATCCGGGTGGCATGGCGATAGAATCGGCGCTCGAACCACGTCATCCGCCATTCGGCGAGGCGGGTCGCGACATCCCGGCGAATCTGTAAAAGGGACTGATAGAAACGCGACTGGCTGTCGCGGGTCATGAGAATGGAGGGGATACTGGCAAGGCCGCGCAGATAAGGGGCCGTGTCATAGCCGTCGCCCCACAGGAGATCATAGGCGCCACGACGGGCTTCCCGGTTCAAGGCCCTTTCGTAGCGTCGAACATAATGGCGGCTGTAGCCCCACACCCCTCCGCGGAGACAATCCAGGGCGGACCGGAGGCGTCCCTCCGCGAAACCGGTGTCATCGGCCACGGAGAGAATGCGAATAGATTTTCCGGACGTGGGCGCCCCCCCTTGCGGCGGCTGCGCTGTCAACACCGTCACCTCGGCGAACCGGGCCAGATGATTTAAGCAATGCAGGGTATGGGATTCGCCCCCTGATGTTCCCTGTCCGGTCAATCGGGGGGCGGCGAACAGAATCCGGATGGGCGGCGACCGTTGTGTCATAGACGGATGGAGCATTTCCCGACCGAGCGCGGCGTCCGGCGGACGCCGTCGGTTGGGCTAATGCCTGGGCTTCTTTGGTTTTTTTTCCCGCGTGTCGTGATTAATCTCTTCATGCAGAAAATGGGACAGGGCGCGTTGGGTTTCGCTGCGGTCTCCCCCCACATGATGCCGCTGACGCTCAAGGCGGATCGACTCGCGCTCTCGAATGAGGACATCTTTCCAGACCGGCCGGTCTGAGCGAAGCCGAAAATGAGGGTGACGGACAATATCATTGACGGCCTGGCTCAATTCTTCAATCACCAAGGGCTTGGATAAGCAATGATGCACCCGAAAGCGACCGATTTGATGCCGCTCCACATGAATGTCTTTCCCGGTCATGAAAATGATCGGCGCGTTATGGAAATCTTCGGAGGTGTGGATGACTTCACAGAGTTGATAGCCCGACATTCGAGGCATCTGGCCGTCAATGATGAAGATATCGGGTTTGTATTTGGAGGCTTTATCCACGGCTTCCAAACCATCGCGGGCTTCCAGGAGCTGATGCGTGTGGCCCAGCAGTTCCCGGGCGGCAATGATCACATCCGGGTCGTCGTCGGCGATCAAAATGCGGGCGACCACGGGAGCGTGGCTGCGCTTATCACCGCCGCTGGCTTTTGCGGCGCGACTGGCGGACGTTGGTTGCCATTGGGGTCGCGGCGGATCATAAATATGATCGGCGCGGGAAAAGGGATCCAGACCGTCTTCATCGTCGTCCACATCGTCCTCGACTTGTTCGATATGGCCCTGCTTGCGGGGGGACGACCCGGACGCTGGGCCTAACGGATCAATGGGCGGCAGGACAAAGTCGCGGCGGACGAGTTGGAGACGCCGGATGTCTTCGATCGTCCGTTTTTTGGGCAGACAGCGGAACTCGCCTTCCCGGCGGGAGACTTCCAGGTTTTTTTGAAGGCGGCTGATCGACAGTGGCTTCGTCAAATAGACATTTGCGCCCAGTTCATACCCGTGGCGCATGTCATTGCGGGCGTCCTTGGCGGTGAGGACGAAAATGGGGCGCTTGTGAAAGCGCGGATCCTCCCTCAGGCGTTCGATCAGTTCCCATCCCGTCATTGTGGGCATCATAATATCCACAATGAACAAATCGGGTTCATAATCAATGGCCCGTGTCAAGGCGTCCAATCCATTGGTCGCCGTGACGACTTCATAATCGTCTTCCAAGGCGGCATCAAGTAAATCGACTAAATCCGGATCGTCATCGACGATCATGATCCGCGGTCGGGGGTTCATCCGTCACATCCCTCCCGGAGAGAGGCCAAAAACAAAAGAAGCCCCTTTCCTTACAATTTACCATATTGTGCCTAATGTTGAATTGAAACAGGGACGAATTCAAGGGAAATCAAATATGGGAATCCGAAAAGACCGGGCGCCGGGAACCGGCAGCATTGCCTTGACCGGAATCGGGTGGGGCGCAATACTTTCGGTGTCGGCGTTCATGGCGAATGCCGTCGAATCCCGCGCCGTCCCCATCCGGCGCTTCATCAAGGAATCGACCATGGAATACCTCCCGCCCTTTATTGTCAATGCTCCCGAACTCATTGCCGAACCCAAGGACTATGAGGTGGACGTGGACCCCAGCGAACTGGATCTGGACGACGCCGGAGTGGTTTTTACGGGACGCCTGACGGGACGGTTGTCCTGGCGCTGGCTGGACGGGAACGTCGCGTGTATGGGGCAACTCACCGGCGCCTGGGCGAGCGAATGTGTGCGCTGCCTGACACCGGTAAAGGGAACCGTTACGGTCCCGATCCGGCTTGTTTTTTCTAACGAAGCGCCCGCGGGGCCGACTGATTTTGACTTTGATCCCGAAGACGACTCAGGCCTGGCGCCGTATCACGGCGACCGCGTGGATGCGCGGGAGGAGATTCGAGCCGAACTGCTGATTCAGGTTCCCGATCTGCCCCATTGTTCGGAGGATTGCAAGGGGCTGTGTCCTCAGTGTCGTAAAAACCTGAACGAAGGCGATTGCGCCTGCCGGAAGGCGGAGGCGGATCAACCGCCCACGTATCAAAATCCCAGCTGGGCGGGGCAACTGGAATCGTTGAAGAAAAACCTCCCGGAATAAAATGGCCGGCGAGTCGTGGCCCCGGCGCACTGGCGTGTGGGTCGGAGCCTTTCGTTGTGACTTCCGGCTGGACTCCGGACAGCCGATGGGCGTATTGTGTTTTCATTCAAAATAAAGCGGTCTCTTGAATAAAAAAGGAAGTGGCTCGGTTCGCGAATAGGCGCCACGGCCTTGGCGATTGGGTCTTTGATGGAATTCCCGATGCAATCGGATAAGGAGTAGGGATCATGGCTCGAAAACGCAGGAAAGAAAGTCATTTGATCAATAACTTGGTCATTGGCATTTCACTGGCGGTCTTTGCATTTCTGTTTTATCAGGCCAAAGGCGGCGGGACGGCGCGCGGGGATCAGCGGACCCCCCAGCTGTCGATTCAGGCGTTCGCGGAAAAATACCGCACGAAAAGCACGGAAATCCAGGACCCGTCCATCGGGGGGCCGGTGGATGTGCCACAAAGCATGGCGGAAGTGGACCCGTATATGGGCTGGGGCAAAATGGAAGATTTCTTTTTGGATGATGATATCAAGTGGCTCCATGACAACGCGGAAACGCTGGCCTTTTATTATGCGACCATTACGAATAGTACGGATCAGTACACGGAATGGAATCCCTGGCACAAATACTGCATGGCGCGCAACCTGATGCTTCAGGGCGCCCCGCGCGGGGCGGTCACCTTGGGCCAGTACCAGCCCGAGGACAAGGAAGGCATCGCGACCGTGGGCATCACGACGATGGCCAGCAGTTCGAATGTGGCCATGAAGAAGGAAAAGGGGCGGTGGAAAATCGTCGGGTTCTTTGGCGCGCGGGGACAGTGGGACGACAAGACACTCAACGATTGGGCCAACCAAATGATCCAGGCCCGTCAATAAGGCCGGACCGTGGGGCAGGAAAGAAACCGGAATCAATGGCTTGACGGATTCGTCCGAACCGGGTATTTTCATTTCTTTTCGTGTTTGGGAGCCGGACACGGGATGGACATCGCGTTCCGTTTGATCGGACGCCAGTCATAAGGGAGCGGAGCAAACGATATGGCCGAGATAGTGTTCAAAACGGGAGACACGGTCGTGGAGCCGACCATCGGCATCTGTATGATCGCCGGAGTCAAGCGCATGACGGTGGATGGCAAGCAGGATGATTATTTCATTCTCAATCCGCCGTCGGGCACGTCAAAGGTCTATGTGCCACGGCACATGATGGTCAAGCGTGGGGTGCGTCCGCCCATGGAAAAGGAAGGCGTCCGCCGCCTGCTCACCAAACTGAAAACACCGGTTCAAGTCTCACGCGAAGACGCGCGGCTGCAATACCTGTCCTATCGCGACACGATGAAGAGCGGTGAACCGACCAAGATTTCCAAACTCCTGCGGGAATTGTACATCCTGGATCAGACCGATGATCTCAAGGGCAAGGAAAAGGAGATCATGGAACAGGCCAAGGCGTTCCTGGTCGAGGAAATTGTCTTTGTCCGAGGCATCAGCAAGACGAAAGCGACCACCCAGGTGGACGAGGCGCTCCAGGCCATGTACAAGGAAAAGCAGAGCCGCGAGAAGGAAAAAACCGAAAGCGCGAATGGCTGAGGAGTACCAAACCAAAACTGACGACATTCGAAAGCGCCTGATTCAGGCGCTTTTTTTTCGGCCGAAACCGGGTCGACCGGGGACTCGTTTCGGCGCACCTTAAGATTCGAGGTACGTACAGGGCATGGATATTACGGTTTTATTTGATCTCACGAAACGAAAAAAATGGGAGGAATTGGAAGAAGCCTGGCTTAAGTTCGCCGAAAACCCCAGTCAGGACCCTTCGTTTTACGAAAAATTCATCAAGGGCATGGTCAAGCGCAGTGAGGAGGAACGGTGCGATCAGATGTTGGGATTGCTGGTTCAGAGCCTGACGGAACAGAAGAAAAGCGCGGAAGGGTTGAAAATCGCCCGTATTTGCCTCCCCCATTTGGAAGCGGCCAATCAACTGCGTGAGGCCCTGATCACCGCCCTGACAGAACATTATGGAAAACGCCGCAATTTCGATGTCTTCATGAAAGCCTCCCAGCTGCGCGAATCCCCACAAGTGGGCAAGGCCTTTCGCGCTTTTCTGACCTATGCGAATTTTGATGTGGGCGAGGCCTATCTCCACAAATCCTGGGGGGTCGGAACCATCCTGTCGATCGACGTGGCCGAGAAGAAGATCACCATTCGCTTCCCCGAACGCCCGGCGGCGGAATTTACCATAACCGGCGCGCGCGAATACTTGCGGCGCCTCCCGCGCGCGCATTTCCTCTCGCGCATGTCACGCGAACCGGAGAAAATGCAGCAACTGGCCGTCAATGATCCCACCGCCATGACGAAGATGGCGATCAAATCACTGGGCTGCCCCCTGAAGGTCGGCGAGCTGAAAAGCGAAATGGTTCGCTACATGATGGACGACGGCGCATGGAAAAGCTGGTGGTCCAAGAGCCGCGACACCATCCGGGTGGATCCCTATATTGAGTTTCGCGGCGCGGGGCTCAACGCCTCCATCGCCCTACGGGACAAGCCGGTGAGCATTTACGACCAGGCCCTCGAACAGATCATGAGCGCCAGTACCCCCCGCAAGCGCCTCGAAGCGGTCCGCTCGTGTGGGCGCAGCAGCCAGAAAATCCCGCCCACGACGGATGAAATCACGCGCATTGAACTCTGGTTGCTGGATCAGTACGCCAAGACGCAATGGGACGCCGTGAAGATCGAAATGCTGTTCCTGATGGAACACCTTCAGAAGATACCCGGCGATCACCAGGTTCTGCCCGTCCAGCGCCAGTCGGAAATCGTGGCTCAATCGCAAAACCTGCTGGAGACCATCCAGGAACTGACGATTTTTGACTATCAGGCGCCGATTCTGGACTTGATCCAGGCCACGCGGGACGACTGGAACGAGCAATATGAAGAGATCCTGCCGGAATTGCCGGCTCGACTCACGTTGCGGGGCATCCAGGCGTTGCAAAAGGCGGGCATGCTGGAATCCCTGCGCGCCGTGGCCGAAGCCTTGTTGACCGATCCCACCCGTGGCCATATCAGTTCGTATCTGTGGGCTTTGGAGGAATATATCCACGGCCGGTGGGAGGCGTTCGCGCCAACGCTTTCCATGGACATGACCATGGAGCGGCTGTTGGAGCATTTGTCGGATCTGGTGGCCGCATACATTCCCAGCGCCGAAGACGGCCCGGAGGCGCGGGCGGACATCAACGCCGTACGCGATTTCTTTGAGAAGCATCAACATCGCAATATCCGCAAGGCGATTTCACAGATGACCGAACACGGGGCGCGGCGCCTGTATGAGCGTGTGCAAACGCATCCCGGCTTTGACAGTTCCGAGCGGGCGCACATCGCCTCGGCGCTGCGCGCCGAACGGTCGGAGCTGGAAGAAAAACAGGAAGAAAATCTCCTCAGCTCAATCTAT
>JADFCT010000157.1 GCA_017161665.1 Candidatus Sumerlaeota bacterium | reverse complement strand
GACGGAAGACGAAGCCGAAGCCGAAAGCGATTCAAATCCAGAACCCCTGGCGGAAGAGAAGTCGAGCAAAAAAAAGAAACACAAGGAAGATGTTCTGGACGGAGGCGACGAAACCGCCATTCTGCCTTCCTAGTCGCTCACCCCGGGCACACTCACTTTTAGGATACCGGATTCGACGGTGGCCTGGTCATCCACCAGGTCAACGGGGGAGTATGTTTTTGTCCAGTACGATGACATGTCAATCATGTCTGAAGCATATATTTTTTGGAGTTCCGAACAATGCCCAAGATGAAAAGTCGCCGTGCGGCGGCGAAACGTTTCAAATTGACCGGGACGGGCAAAGTGAAACGCAACCAGGCTTATGCCAGCCACATTTTGACGAAAAAGACCACGAAGCGCAAACGACAGTTGCGCGAGTCCCTGATCGTCGCCCCTGCGGACACAAAGCGCGTGAAACGGATGTTGAATGGCGGTTGATTGCCATCGATCTCCCATGCGCGTTTACGCCCGGAACAGAAAGATTCCGGAAACCAGCAACACCAACAGATTAGAAACAGAGGAGAATGATCATGCCACGGGCAATTAATAATGTGGCTTCGCGCCGTCGGCGCAAGCGTGTCTTAAAGCAGGCAAAAGGGTTCTACAGCGGGCGGCGGAAACTATTTCAGAATGCCAAGGAAACGGTCAAAAAAGGGCTGGGCTATGCCTACCGGGACCGTCGCAACAAAAAACGCGTCTTCCGCGCGCTGTGGATCACGCGTATCAACGCGGCCGCTCGCATCAACGGCATTTCATACAGCCGACTGGTCGCCGGACTGAACAAAGCCAATGTAACAATTGATCGGAAGATTCTGGCCGAACTGGCCGCCACGGACATGCCGGCTTTTGAGGCGATTGTCAATACCGCCAAAGCCGCTCTCGACAACTGAGCGCTCTCGCGAGCCGCGTATCCATGTCCTGATCGACAACGGGCGCGGGGGAACGAGCGAGACGAAGTCATCGGCTTCGGTATCGTGTATTGCACCGGCAATCCTCGTTTCTCCGCGCTCGCATTTTAAGAGTCTGACACGAAAACCAGTCCGAACACATGGAAGAGGCACATGTTAGAAACCCATATCGTATCTCTGGATAAAATCCAATCCGAGGCGCTCAAGGCGATTCGCAGCGCGAAGTCTCTCAAAGCCATGGATGAAATCCGCGTCAAGTATCTGGGAAAAAAAAGCGTGGTCAATTCAGTGATGCGCGGAATGAAGGACCTGACACCGCTCGAAAAACCCATCTTGGGGCAGCGGGCCAATGTGACCAAGGAAACCCTTCAGAAAGCCGTTAGCGAAAAACTAAAGGAACTCGAACAGGCCGAAGTCCAGGGCAAAATCAATAAGGAAGGCCTGGACGTCACACTGCCGGGGCTCCCGATCGAACGGGGCCGCTCGCACCCGCTGACGCGAATCATCGAAGAGGTGGAAGATATTTTCATCTCTATGGGTTTCACAGTCGAGGACGGTCCCGAGATCGAAGACGATTTCCATAACTTCGAGGCCCTGAATATCCCACCCCATCATCCGGCGCGCGATATGCATGACACCTTTTACCTCCCCGGCGAGCGTCTCTTGCGGACGCACACGTCGCCCGTCCAGGTCCGGGCCATGCAGCGCAACAAACCGCCCCTGGCGGTCATTTCAGTGGGCAAGGTTTATCGCGTCGATCAAGATCCCACCCACTCGCCCATGTTCCAACAGGTCGAGGGATTTATGATCGACAAAAAAATCACCTTTGGCAACCTCAAGGGAGCGCTCCATCAGTTCATCACCACACTATTCGGGGAAGAAAAAGAGGTGCGATTCCGGCCTTCATATTTCCCCTTCACAGAACCAAGCGCGGAAATGGACGTTAAATGGCAAGTCTCCAGGGAAATCGACGGGGTGATGACCGAAGTCGAAGAATGGCTGGAAATTCTGGGCGCAGGGATGATCCACCCCGAAGTCATGCGCTACGGAGGGTATGATCCCAACGAGTACACCGGATTCGCCTTCGGCGCCGGCATTGAACGTCTGGCTCTCTTGAAATACGGATTGAAGAACCTGCGCGTCTTCTTCGAAAACGATGTCCGCTTCCTGAAACAGTTCTGATGAAGCGCGCCCTTTCGGACCGAATGTTTGAACGTCCTACACCAACCTTATACACAAAGAGCGGATCGTTATCATGCAACTGAGTTTTCGCTGGTTAACACATATGGCTCGAATGACGAGCGACCCTTTGAATCTGGCCGAACGGTTGACACAAATCGGAATCGAGGTTGAGAGCATTCTGGACTTGGGCGCCGTATCCGGTAAGATCGTGATTGCCCGCGTCACGGCCGTGAGCCCCATTGAAGAGACGGATCACTTGTCCCTGTGCCAGGTGGACGCCGGTCCCCACGGCTCACTTCAGGTCGTCTGTGGCGCTCCGAATGTTCGCGAGGGCATGATCACCGTTCTGGCCCTGCCTGGCGCGATTCTCCCCGGTGATAAGGTCATCAAACAGACCAAAGTGCACGGTGTGGAATCAAACGGCATGTTGTGTTCCGGCGCCGAGATCAAATTCAACGCCGACGCTTCTGGAGTGCTGGAACTGCCGGCCGATTATCCAGTGGGCGAGCCTTTTGATTGTTTCTATGATATCAAGGTCACTCCCAATCGCGCCGACTGCCTCAGCGTCTTCGGCGTGGCCCGCGACATTGCCGCGCTGGAAGGGCGAGAACTGTATCCCCACCAGGCCCGATTGCGCGAGACCATGGACCCCATTTCGCTCAGCGTCCAGGTAACGGTCAAGGATAAGAAGGCTTGCCCACGCTATGCGTGCCGCATGCTGCGCAAAGTCCAGGTCGGCGAAAGCCCTGTTTGGCTCAAACGCGCGATTGAATCGTTCGGCCTCCGTCCGGTCAACAATGTTGTGGACGTGACGAACTACGTCCTCATTGAGTATGGACACCCGCTCCATGCCTTCGACCTGGATCGTGTCCTCAACCGGCAGGTCATTGTCCGCAAGGCCGAAGAAGGGGAAACTATGCAACTCCTTGATGAGCGGGAAATCACCCTGACCGCCGAGGACTTGCTGATTTGTGACAAGGAGCGCCCCATCGCCCTCGCCGGCGTCATGGGTGGCGCCAATTCCGAAATTTCGTCAAACACAACAACCATTCTTCTGGAATCAGCCTATTTCGATCCAGTGTGTGTGCGCCGAACGGCCGGTCGCCATGATCTGAGCACAGACGCTTCGTACCGATTTGAACGCGGCACAGACTATAAACAGACCATTCCGTCTCTGAACCGCGCCACCCAATTGATCGCGGAATTGACCGGCGCCGAAGTGGTTAAGGGCGCCATCGACACCGGCGGCAGTATGCCCCAAACGACGCCCATCACGGTCAGTATCCCCCGGGCCAGCATGATTCTGGAAACAGAACTGACACCCAGCGCCATCGCCAATAAACTGATTCACCTGGGTTTTGAAACCGTTCGCTCTGATCGTGAACAGCTGATCGTTCGCCCCCCCACGTACCGTCAGGATGTGACGTTGGATGTGGACATTATTGAGGAAATCGCCCGCCTCCATGGCTACGACTACATCAATGAATCCATTCCTTACCTGCCGGCCAAACCGTTCACACAACCCCCCTTGCGGACGTTGCGCAAAGCGATTCGAAAGGCCATTGAGCGGTGTGGTTTCTGGGAAACCATCAATTATTCTTTCACCAGCCGGGATCTGCTGTCCAAGTGCCGCGCGCCTTTGGACAAGGTTGTCGAACTGCTCAATCCTCTCAACAACGATTTGGCCGTCATGCGTACGGCATTGATACCGAGTCTGGTGCAAAACGCCATCACCAATACACGCCATAGCAACGAAAACCTGCGACTGTATGAGATCGCCAAAGTATATGAGCGGACGGATGACCCCAGTGAGCCGTATTTCGAGGAATACCGGCTGGCCTATGTCATGACGGGTCAAATCGCGCTGGACCACTGGCGGGATAAAAGCCGGGCGGCGGATTTCTACTACCTCAAGGGCATCACGGAAAGCGTGATGAACGAGATCGGCATTGAGACAATAACCGTTGACGCCGAAGACTTGCCCTCCATCCTCCACCCCGGTCGTGGGGCGCGTGTCCGAGTGGGGGACGACGTGGTGGGCTGGATTGGCATCCTGCATCCCATGGCCGCGCAGGCCATGGATTTCAAAGACGATATCCTCGTCGCCGAGTTGCGCATCGAACGGATCCTGGAGCATGTGCCCGACCGCAAGGAATATAAGGCGGTGGGACGGTATCCAAAGGTCTCGCGCGATATCGCCCTCATCGTTGATCACGGCACGCCCGCCGGACAGATTCAATCGATCATTCAAGAGTTGGGGGGCGAACTGCTTGATGAACTCCATCTGTTCGACGTCTATGAAGGGGATCGCATGGAAGCCGGCAAAAAGAGCTTGGCCTATGCAATGACATTCCGTGCACCGGATCGCACTTTGCGCGAAGAGGAAATCGACGAAATTCAATCCCGAATCGTCGCTGCGCTGGGCCAACAGTATGGCGCCGTCCTGAGAGATCAGACCACCGCGAAAAACTGAACGGATCCTGCTTGCGCCATCGACGCAGTGAAAAAAAACCGACCATCTTCGAGAAGCGCCGGGCGCCTCGGCGATGGTCGGTTGCCTTTTCCACAAAAAAAGCAGTGACCCGCCGCCCCCATCGACTATACTTTAGCCGTAAACATCATGCGGCTGTGGGAAGGAATAAGACTTGGTTCACATTCAGTTCAATTCATGTCGTCGAGACAGAAGAACCGCCTGCCAGACCTGCTGGAGTCTCCCGTTGGCGGCCTTCCTCCTGCTTTGGATTGCCGGCTGTTCCGAGATGAAGTTCCTGGTGGACGACTTCCAGGCCGAGGAGCCCCAACCACTCACCATGGAAGATTTCGTCCTGCACCATTACGAGGATGACAGAGAAGTCATGCGTGTCCAATCCAAAATGGCCCAGTTCGAGCAGGATACGGTGACCAACCAGCAGACACGGATCAATATGACCGATGTGGAAGTCTTTTTTTACGATCAGAAAACAACACCCTACGAGCAAACCGCCCGTCTATCTTCGGACAGAGCCATCCTGCACCTCATTGACGATCCAACATCCAACACGTCGCTGTACTTTGATGAAATCAGCAGCGCTACGGCCCCGGCCAGACGAGGCGATATCGACTTCAAAGGCAATATGGTCCTTGTGGATCGAACGCAAAAGGCCATCCTGGACAGTCCTTCCGGACGTTTTATCCGATTGCGCAAAACCTTGCTTTCCAATAAGCCCAGCCACTATTTCTATATTCTCTCCGATCAGGTTTACGGCACACCCGAACCGGTAACGGGAGGATTTGAACTGGATATGGCGACACAAATGCCAATCCTCTATGGCGGTATGGAGCGCTCATTGACGGAAGAAGAATCAGCCACAGCGCAGGCCAAAATTCAAAATTTGCTGGGATCCATTCCCTGGTCAGCCGGACCGGACGACATCCCGGTCCAGACGAAAGAGGAGAAACAATCATGACAACGCATCACAATAGACATCTCTGCGCCGGGGCGCTCGTCGGCCTGCTCGCCCTTCAGATTTCCGTGGCGACCACCGACCTGATGGCTCAGGAAGCCCCGCCGCCGCCCACGACGATGGACCAGATCGAACCGGGTATTGAAGAAAACGAGGTCAAGGTGGCGAGCGATCCCACCGAGGCGCTGGCCGACGCGCTGGGGACCGGTTTCACCTATCGGTGCGTTCAACTAAGTTCATCGGACGATAAGAACAATCCTGAATCCGCGGTGCATGTGTTCCGGGGCAATGTCCGCATTTATTCCACAGATCTGACCATTAAATGCGAAGTTCTGACATACAGCACGGTCAATGGGCGTGTCCGAATTCGCGCCACGCCCGCCGTGGGCAAACGGGTGGACATCGTTTACAATGGTATGCGCGCCCAGTGCGGATTAATGGACTTCTTCCCCACCCCGACCGGCAGTGATGTCAAACTGCGCCGCCGCCCGGTTATCTTTCAAACCGACAAATCCGGCCGCCCCTACGAAACAACCGGTCACACCATCGACATGGAACAGGAAAAAGAGGGTCCGCTCCGCGTCACCATCAACAGCAAAAGTCGACCGTCCGATCAGATAAAGGTCCAACAGCCGGCGACAGTGATTGTCGGTCAGGAACAGCCGGTTGAGGAACTTCAGGGGCGCTCGCTGCTGGAAATCAAGAGCAAAGGCCCAGACGCGTTCGGAACCGAAATCAAAGATGCGACCGATTTCTTCGAAATCCCACAAAATACACGCAAAGCCAACACCCTCCGTCCTGGCGTTAAATAGACATGCCCCATCCCAAGGCTTCCTATCTGGAGACACAATTCTATGAACATTTCTCGACTTTCCCCGATTCTCACGCTACTGTACCTAACCACCACTCCGGTGACAGGAACGGCTCAGGTCGCAACACCCGCTGCGCCAAAAGGCACGCTGTTAGACTTCGCCGCCGATTATAGTGTCAAATACGGGATTTCACAACCCAAACGCAATCCTGCGACGCGCCAATATGAAAGCATTACCTATAAAAGCAGCGCGAAAACAGCCGACGTCACCTTCACCCTGGATCAGGCCACTCTGACCTGTGATCTCCTGATCGCTCGTCAGGGACAGGCGGGCGCGATCCTGATTAATGCCACGGCGAATCCAGGCGAGCGAGTCATCATCGAGATGCCCGATCGCAACATCCTGGCGATTTGCGATACCTTCGACCACGATACAGCGAGCGCGATCTCCACCATTTCCGCAGCCGCCGGAGCCAAGGTCATCACCTATCGCAAAGACAGCGGCGGGATATTCAAGAATCTCAATCAAACGGTAAAAATCAAGCGGGACGCTTCCGGCGCGCAGACCTTCGAACAAATCAACGGGGAACTCGTTTCACTGACCGACATCGATACCGAGTCATTGACTCCGGCTTTACGCGCCCAGTTGACCGCCTTTCTGAAAAAGGTGGACGCTTTGGAAACGCAGCGACGTCTGGAAGCCGAAAAAAGAAAGGCTGCCGAAAAGGCCAAAGCCCCAAAGTCGCCCAACAATGCGACACCCACCCCGAAACCAGCCGTAGCGGCCAATGACAAAGCCGTAGCGGCCAATGACAAAGCCGAAGTGGTCAATCCCTTCGAGAACATGAACAATCTCTATATAAAATACGATCGGAATACCTATTCGGTCAATCAGTCCACCCAGGAAATGGGGGGCGCCATCTTTACCGGCAATGTGTTCTTTCGGGTGGATCAAATTGTGATGAACGCCGATCGGGTGGATGTGAATCAAGACCCGAAAACCGGCCAGAATATTATCATCGCCACGGCCTTGCCGGGGCAGCTGGTGGACATTACGGCGCTACAGTTGGATAAGCCCATGATGGCTTTGTGCGATCGATTCACCTTCAACCCCGCCCAAGGGGTCAACAAACTCGAATCGCTCAACAGCCGCCGTCCCTCGGTCGTTTGCTATCAATTCAGCGATAACCTGATTATGAAAAATCGCTGCGCCTCTATTGAAATCGTTCAAAAAGACGGAAAAATGGAAACGACGCTGAACAATCCCCAAGGGAATCCCGTGAGCAATCCGGCAACTGAAAAATTCACCACGCCCGAATTGGAAAACCGATTTATGGCCTTTCTCGAAGCGGCCCGAACCGGCGCCCTGACTCTCAATTATGCTCCACCGACCTCGAACGTCAAACCGGCCACGCCTGCGGCGGGAGCAAACCCCCAAAGCACGCCAGCAGGAAAAAAGATCATGACCATCGATTAAGCACATCGAAAGACGACGCCCTCAGGTTCCTTCTCGACACAAAGCCCCCGATCGGCCCACACACTTTGGTGGCGCCCCAGTCGGGGGCTTTCTTTATCAACACAAAAGACGCCTGCGTGTTGCCCTTCCCCAAGGCGCGCCCAGCGTTCGATGATGCTCCTGTTGCGATCAAGCCCGTTGTTCAAAAGGGGCATCGCCCGGCCAGGTATTCCCAGCTGCCAAATGCCCCTGCCCACAACTTCCACCGACGCCCCCAATAGCAAACGGGCCATGTCCTGACTGAGACATGGCCCGTTTGTTTTTTTTTGAAACGGCCGAAAATTCCATCGGCCGGTTCCGGATACTACGCGTTCGGCGCTTTTTCTTCTTTCCGGAAGAAGTGGACGGCGATGCAGAGGATCACGAAACATCCAAAGAGGATCAAGCCAAGAACCTGAAGTTTGGAATAGAGGCTCCAAAGACTCGCAAGCATGGCCACACTGGCGGCCACGGCCATCAAGACATTCCATACAAACCGCGTCAGCCCCCTGGGCATCCGATCGCCCAAATAACTCTTCTGATTCATCAGGAAAAAGAAGGCAAAGTAAGCGATGGGCAATAACAC
>JADFCT010000156.1 GCA_017161665.1 Candidatus Sumerlaeota bacterium | reverse complement strand
GCCCCCTCATCGCAAAGTTCCTCGACCCAGACGTTAACCTCAGCCCCCACCCGGTCCGGGACGCCGACGGCAATGTCCGCATCTCCGGGCTGGACAATCATGGCATGGGCACCATTTTCGAAGAGCTGATCCGCCGGTTCAACGAGGAGAACAACGAGGAGGCCGGCGAGCACTTCACGCCCCGGGATGTGGTCCGGCTGATGGCCAACCTGATTTTCTGGCCCATTGCCGACCAGATCCGCTCCACCACCTACCGGGTGTACGACGGGGCCTGCGGCACCGGCGGCATGCTCACCGTGGCCGAGGAAACGTTGCTGGAACTCGCCCAAAGCCGGGGAAAAGCGGTCTCCATTCATCTGTTCGGCCAGGAAATCAACCCCGAAACATTCGCCATCGCCAAAGCGGACTTGCTGCTCAAAGGGGAAGGCCAGGGTGCGCAGAACATCAGATTCGGCTCCACGCTCTCCCGTGATGCATTCAGAACCCACGAATTCGACTTCATGCTCTCCAATCCGCCCTACGGCAAAAGTTGGAAGATGGATCTTGAACGGCTGGGCGGCAAAAAGGAGATGACGGACCACCGGTTCATCGTCCAGCACCGGGACGAAGAACTGCCGCTCATCCCCCGGTCCAGCGACGGCCAGTTGCTGTTTCTGGTCAACAAGCTCTCCAAGATGGTGACGCCCACCTCGAAAAGCCCCCTTGGCAGCCGCATCGCCGAGGTCCACAACGGATCGTCCCTGTTTACCGGCGACGCCGGGTCCGGCGAGTCCAACATCCGCCGGTGGATCATCGAAAACGACTGGCTGGAGGCCATCATCGCCCTGCCGCTCAATATGTTCTACAACACGGGCATCGCCACCTACATCTGGGTGCTCACCAACGCCAAGCCGGCGGAACGCAAAGGCAAGGTCCAACTCATCAACGCCGCCGAGATCTACCAGCCCCTCCGCAAGAACATGGGGGCGAAGAACTGCGAATGGTCCGCCGATCAGATCAGGGACATCTGCGAGATGGTCATGGTGTTTACGGAGACCGAGCAGTCGAAGATTTTTCCCAACGAAGCGTTTGGGTATTGGAAAATCCGCGTGGAGCGGCCGCTGCGCCTCCACGCGCATTCTCCAGGCGATGAGCTGGCAGGTGGAGGATGCGCCGCCAGTCATCAAAAAGGTTTACAAGCCCGCAAAGGCCGGCGCCGATCCGCTGCATGGTCTTTATGCGGCGGAAATCAAAGGCAAGCCCGTTGTTGTAGAGTACGAACCGGACACGGAATTGCGGGACAGCGAACAGGCGCCGCTGCTGGAGGACGGCGGCGTCGAGGCATTCTTCCGGCGGGAGGCGCTGCCCCATGTCCCGGATGCCTGGATCGACGAGACGGCGACAAGGATCGGGTACGAGATTTCGTTTACGCGCCATTTCTACAAGCCGGTGGAGATGCGGACTTTGGATGAGATCAAGGCGGAGTTGCTGTCGCTTCAGGAAGAGGGGGAGGGGTTGCTGGAGGCGATCATCGGGGAAAGGGTGGAAGGGTGAGCAAATTCAGAAACAAAAAGGCAAGGGCGTCCGATCTTAACGGAGACGCTTTTGAATTGCTGACGGAGATTCGCCAAATGATCGAGGAAACGCGCTCAGGCGTGGCCGTTGCGGTGAACTCCGGGATCACGATGCTTTACTGGCGGATCGGACATCGGGTGCAACAAGAAATCCTTGAAGGTAAGCGGGCGGATTATGGCGCTGAAATTGTCTCTACACTGTCGAGACAATTGGAAGTGGCCTATGGAAGCGGGTTTTCGGAAAAAAACATCCGGCACATGATCCGATTCGCCGAAGCCTTTCCAGACAATCAAATTCTCTCCGCGCTGTCGAGACAATTGAGTTGGTCACATTTCAAAGAGATCATTTATCTGCGGCAACCGTTTCAAAAAGAATTCTACGCTGAAATGTGCCGTGTGGAAAAATGGAGCGTCCGAACGCTGAGGAAGAAAATCGACTCCATGCTCTATGAACGAACGGCTTTGTCCCGAAAGCCGGAGAAACTGGCCCGGCTGGAGCTTGACGCTCTGAGAGAATCCGATAAAATGACGCCGGACTTGGTTTTCAAGGACCCATACTTCCTTGATTTTCTTGGGCTGAAAGATCGCTATCTGGAAAAAGACCTTGAAGATGCCATTTTGCGCGAGATGGAAAACTTTCTGCTGGAACTTGGCGAAGGTTTCGCTTTTTTGGGCCGCCAGAAGCGCATCCAGATCGATGAGGACGATTTTTACATCGATTTGCTTTTTTTCCATCGTTTGCTCAAACGCCTGATTGTCATCGAGTTGAAGATGGGGGATTTTAAAGCCGAATACAAGGGACAGATGGAGCTTTACCTGCGCTGGCTCGATCGACACGAGCGGCGGCCGGGAGAAAATTCGCCCTTGGGGATTATCCTGTGCGCCGGCAAGAAACAGGAGCAGATCGAATTGTTGGAGTTGGGAAGTTCCGGCATCCATGTGGCGGAATATCTGACAGCGTTGCCGCCCAAAGAGGTGCTGCGGGAAAAATTTCACGCCGCCATTGAGTTGTCGCGGGAGCGGTTGGAAAATGGAGGGACGTGATGGGTTTACGGGCGTATCCTGAATACAAGGATTCCAATGACAAGTGGATGGGGAAAGTCCCGTCCCATTGGAATATTGCCAGCCTTGGCGCCATATCAAGCCGCAAAAGCATCAAAAATTGCCCTGATTTGCCGCTCCTATCAGTTTTACGTGAAAAAGGCGTGGTTTTGCGAGCATCTCTTGCTCATTAAGAACGCCGAAGAACAGATCAAACTAATCCAAGAATACCCTAATCGCCTCATCGCCGAAGTTGTCACCGGCAAAATCGATGTGCGCCATCTCGCCCCAACGACGGGCAGCTCAGAAACGATAGAATTGGCAGAAGAACTCGAAGCGCTCGCCGGGGAGATCGAGGAATGATGACAAGGGCATCCGCAAAAACACCAAAGATGACGCCTTGCCGCGCCGCTCTCGTGGCCTTAATGCACCGCTACCTCGCCGGCCTCCTTGACCCCATCGTAACCCCACTCGAAGTCCACAAACTCATGTATTTCATGCAGGAGAGCGGGGAACCGCTCAAGCTCAAATTCAATAAAGCGCACTATGGCCCCTATGCCGAAAACCTAAGCCACGTCATGAGCGCCATCGAAGGACACTTCGTATTGGGATACGCCTATGGCGGCGACGCCCCGGACAAACAGCTCAATCTGATCCCCGAGGCCGTGGACGCGGCGTCCAAGTTCCTGGAATCGCACCCCGAAACGCAAAAGCGGTTTCAAAAAGTCACCTGGCTGGTCGATGGCTTCGAATCGCCCTTCGGCCTGGAACTGCTGTCCACGGCCCATTGGTTGGTCAAAAAAGAAAACGCAACATCACGGGAAGATGTCGTTTCCAAAACCTACGCATGGCACGACCGCAAACGTCGGTTCACGCCGCGCCAGATTTCCCTTGCCGTGGACGTGCTCAGGGATCAGGACTGGATCGGCGAATTCAATGGATAAACCACGGCATGCAATACCGACGCCCGTCGACGGGAAAGACCAGTAACTTAGATGTTTGCAAATGCAGATGAGCGAAAGGAGCGGCTGTGACATTGACGAACACTGAACTTGATGCGATCCTGAATGATGAATCAAAGCGGATCGAAGGCGACATTGTCTGGCAGGAAGACGAAGACCATTCGTCTTCGGTTGAGTTTCGCGTGGAAGTGCAATCCGAGTCGGGTTGGCCGTTGTTCGTGCGGGGCAGCTACAACGCGCTCATCCCGTCGCTGTCTTATGGTTTGATCATCAGGACAGCCGGTCGCGTGTATGGACTCGATCTTGGAAAAGACCACCACAATCCGCAGTGCAATCAGGTCGGAGAAATTCACAAGCACAAATGGACCGAACAATTCCGCGACAAAGAAGCCTATGTCCCGGAGGACATCACGGCGCCCGTGAATGATCCGGTGGCGGTGTGGAAACAGTTCTGCGCCGAATCAAAATTGACGCATAATGGGAATTTGAATGTGCCCCCTCCCGTTCAGGAAGGATTGTTCCTATGAGCGACATGGATTTTTGCCTGAAATTTACCAATGGCTTGGGCAGCCTGTTCATCTGCGAACCTCATGGCGAATATCACAGAATTCGGACCCCTTATCTCTACCCGGACGGCGACATTATCGACCTGTTCTGCAAGCCCCAAGGGGATGTGATTCTGGTGTCTGATTTTGGCGAGACGACCCGATGGCTGCGAATGCAAACGGTGTCGCCCCGACGGTCCCCGAAACAGAAAGCATTGATTGAAGATGCGTGTGTGACGCATGGGGTGGAGTTTTTCAAAGGCATGTTGCTGGCCCGATGCCGTCCCGGCGACGAATTGGCGGCGGTGGCAATGCGCGTGGCTCAGGCGGCGCTGCGTGTATCGGATCTCTGGTTTACGTTTCGGACCCGATCAGTGGAATCCGTTACGGATGAAGTATCGGATTTTCTCGCTGAACGTAAATTCAGTTACGAGCGGGGTGAAAAACTGACCGGCCGATCCGGCCGGGTATGGACCCCTGATTTCCATGTCCGAACGGTTCGACGAAGCTCGCTGGTCTATGTGCTCAGCACCGGCAGTCGTTCCGCCGCGCGAATGGTGGTCAATCAGGTGCATACGGCTTTTTACGATCTCAATTATCTGGCCGCCGGGCCTGAAGCCCTTCAATTCGTTTCCCTGTTCGACGACACGGCGGATGTCTGGAGCGATGAAGACTTTCGGCTCGCTGAACAGCTTTCAGCCGTAACCCGCTGGTCGAAACCGGACGAGCTTGCCGGCGTTTTGCAAGCGGCATGAGGCGACCAATGCCCGTTACCGACACCACCGAAAAAGGCCTCGAAACCCTGATCGTCGAATCCCTCCTCAACGAGGCCGGCTACGTTCAGGGGACCAACGAGGACTACAGCCGGGAGTACGTCGTCGACTTGACTCGGTTACAGGAGTTCGTGAAGACCACCCAACCCAAGGCGTTCGAAGCCCTCTCCCTGGACCGGGACGGCGTCAAACGGAACCAGTTTCTCCATCGCCTGGACAGCGAGATCGCCAAGCGCGGCGTCATCGATGTGTTCCGTAAAGGCGTCAAACATGGCCCGGTAAGCCTGGAACTGTTCTACGGCACGCCCACCCCCGGCAACATCAAGGCGGTGGCGCTGCACAAAGCCAACATCTTCAGCGTTACCCGGCAGCTTCGATACAGCGCGGACGAAACCAAGCTGGCCCTGGACCTTTGCATTTTTATCAACGGGTTGCCGGTGGCGACCTTTGAACTGAAAAATTCCCTGACCAAACAGACCGTCCACGACGCCATTCGCCAGTACCAGCGCGACCGCAACCCCAATGAGCCGTTATTCAGGTTCGGGCGATGCATGGTCCATTTTGCGGTTGACGATCATGAAGTGCGGATGTGCACCCACCTCAAGGGCAAAGCGTCCTGGTTCCTGCCCTTCAACAAAGGGTGGAACGACGGCGCCGGCAATCCACCGAACCCCAATGGATTGAAAACGGATTACCTCTGGAAAGAGATTCTCGCCAAGCCGGGCCTGACCGAGATCCTCGAAAACTACGCCCAGGTCGTTCAGGAAAAGGACGACCGGGGTCGAAAAAAGCCGCCGAAGCAAATATTCCCCCGCTACCACCAGCTCGACGCGGTCCGCATGCTTCTGAGCGACGCCGCCAAGACCGGGGTTGGCGGAAAATACCTTATCCAGCACTCGGCGGGCAGCGGAAAAAGCAACTCCATTGCCTGGCTGGCCCATCAGTTGATCGGGCTGCAAGAAGACGGCGTTCCTGTTTTCGACGCGGTGCTGGTCATTACGGACCGGCGGGTGCTGGACAAACAGATTCGAACCACCATCCGGCAGTTCGCCCAGGTGTCTTCGCTCATCGGCGCGGTGACGGGGGACGCCGTCAGCAAGACGCATCAGCTCAGCGGTTTTTTGCGCACGGGAAAGCGGATTATCATCTCCACGGTTCAGACGTTCCAGTTTCTCCTCGACAGGATCGGCGACGAACACCGGGGCAACAAATTCGCCATCATCATCGATGAGGCCCACTCCAGCCAGGGCGGGCGGTCCTCCGCAAAAATGCATATGGCCCTGGCCGGAAAACAGGCGGCGCATGAGGATCCGGAAGAAGACTGGCTTCTGGCCGCGGACAAAGGCGCGAGTTACGAAACGGAACCCCGGGAAGAAGACACCTTCGAGGACAAGATCAACCGGATCATGGAGTCCAAAAAACTGCTGGCCAACGCCAGTTATTTCGCGTTTACGGCCACGCCCAAAAACAAGACGCTGGAAATCTTCGGCGACCCCATTCCCGCGGGAGACAAGATCCGCCACCGGCCCTTCCATTCCTACACCATGAAGCAGGCGATCCAGGAAGGGTTCATCCTGGATGTGCTGGCCAACTACACCCCGGTGGACAGCTACTATCGGCTATTGAAAACGGTGGAAGGTGATCCGGAATTCGACAAGAAAAAGGCCCGCAAAAAGCTGCGTAAGTTTGTCGGCGCCCACGAAAAGGCCATCCGGGACAAAGCCGAAATCATGGTGGACCATTTCCACGACCACGTGAAACACAAGATTGGCGGCAAAGCCCGGGCAATGGTGGTCTGCGGCGGCATCGAACTGGCCATCCGGTATTACCACGCCATCTCGGCTTACCTGACGGAGTGCAAGAGCCCCTTCCGCGCCATTGTGGCCTTTTCCGGCGAACCCGAATTCGACGGCCGGAAAGTCACCGAGGCCAGCTTCAACGGATTCCCCGGCAGCCAGATCGAAAAGAAGTTTCAGCAGGACCCCTACCGGTTCCTGGTGGTGGCGGACAAATTCCAGACCGGCTACGACGAGCCGCTGCTCCATACCATGTATGTGGACAAGATCCTGGCGGGCATCAAGGCGGTGCAGACGCTGCTGCGGCTCAACCGCGCACACCCGCAAAAGACCGACACCTTCGTGCTCGATTTCATGAATGATGTGGATACAATCACCGCCTCTTTTTCAGATTATTACCGGACCACGGTTCTCAGCGAAGAAACGGACCCCAACAAACTCCACGACCTCAAGGCGACCCTGGACGGATATCAGGTGTATGACGGACCCCAGGTGGAAACCTTGGTGAAGCGGTTTCTCGACGGCGCGGACCGGGACCGGCTCGACGTGATCCTGGACGTTTGCGTCGGGCTCTACACCGCCGATTTGGACGAAGACGCCCAGGTCGATTTCAAGGGAAAAGCCAAGGCGTTCATGCGGGCCTACGACTTCCTGGCGTCGATCCTGCCTTACACCAGCGCCGAGTGGGAAAAACTGTCCATCTTCCTGAACTTCCTTGTCCCCAAACTGCCGGCGCCCCAGGAAGAGGACCTTTCCCGGGGCATCCTCGAAGCCATCGACATGGACAGCTACCGCGCCGAGGTCCGGGAAACCCTCAATCTCTCCCTGGAAGACAAAGACGGCGAGATCGGCCCGGTCCCCACCGACGGCGGCGGCCGGAAAAACGAACCCGAACTCGACCGGCTCAGCCACATCATCAACGCCTTCAACGAGCAGTTCGGCAACATCGAATGGAAAGACGCCGACCGCATCCGGGAGATCATCGCCGAAGATCTTCCGGCCAAAGTCGCCGCCGACACGGCCTACCAGAACGCCATCAGAAACAGCGACAAAGCCGCCGCCCGCATCGAACACGACCGCGCTCTACAGGCCGCCGTGTTCGGCATGCTCTCCGACCACACCGAACTCTTCAAACAGTTCTGCGACAACCCCAGCTTCAAAAAATGGCTGGGGGACGCGATTTTCAATGCAACTTATGAAGAGGCGGTGTAATGAGCATGACAGAAGAAAAATTAAAAAGCATTGTCAATAAATCAGGCTTTCCGCTTCAGATTGGATTGGAGCACCAAATCAATGCCAGGTCGGGCATTCACGGCTGGAGAGTTCTCTACAAAGAGCATTCTTGGAAAAATGCTGACACAAGCGCCAGCGGCTTTATCGACTTGGTTTTAGTTGACCACTACGGCACCACGGTGATGGTCGTTGAATGCAAAAGAGTCCAAAATTCGCACTGGATATTTCTTTTATCGGATAGGCGTCATTACGAAAGAAGACATTTGCGCGCATGGGTATCGCGTTATGATAGGGGGAAAACGTTTTATTTTGGTTGGACGGATATAAATGCAGATTATCCAACTTACGAGAGCGATTTTTGTGTCGTTCCCGGGCAGGATAACAAAAGTCGGCCCATGTTGGAAAGAGTCGCGGCTGAAGTTATCGAGGCATCAGAGGCGCTCGCAAAAGAAGAATACCATTTTTTAGTCAATAAAATTGACTATATACGATTTTACGTCAACGTCATCGTCACGACTGCTGAACTAAACGTATGTAAATTCAATCCTGAAAACATATCGGTCGACACAGG
>JADFCT010000155.1 GCA_017161665.1 Candidatus Sumerlaeota bacterium | reverse complement strand
TGGCCCGAAAACTGGTCATGGACTGCAAGAAAAAGTTCTATGCCGTTTATGACGATACGGCTTCCATCGGCAAACTGTATCGCCGCCAGGACGAGATCGGCACGCCCTTCTGTGTGACCATCGATGTGGATTCTCTGGAGGATCACTGCGTCACGGTTCGCGAGCGTGATACCATGAGCCAGGAACGCGTGGCCATTGACAAGGTGGTCGAACACCTGGGGACTCACCTGAATCTGGAGGGTTGATCCTGCGTTAATCGTCAACCATCAAACAGAGACGATCAAACGGACCGTCCGGTCGCTTTGGCGAAACCGGACGGTTCTTTCTTTTTATCAAAAACGCGTGCGCGCGCGCCTAATCCTTGCATCCGCCACATCAACAATGGCAGCCTCAAGCAATGGTTCCATTTGCTTTGACCAACCGTTCCTCTCAAAGCCGGGACGAAATAAATGAACGGGAGTTCCCAAAGTGAAGCGCTTGATCAATTCCCTGTTGTTCTGTTTGTTCTGTATCGGATTGCTGACGGCGGCCTCGGATGGCCGGGCCGCCGAATCCCCCTTGCTTCAGCGGGCTTTAAAAGGCCCTCTGAGGGAGTACGCCGAAATTGTTTTCGTCACGCGACTCAAATATGACGATCCGCACTGGTATGCGAATATCGGTTACTACTGTGATGACGAAAACCAAAAGGCGTATGCGGGCAATGGCCAACCGGATAACGGCAAACTGATGGCGCTGGATTTACGTACCGGGCAGACACGTGTCATTCTCGACGCTCACGGCGGATCGGTTCGGGATCCCAAAGTCCATTACGACGGACAGACGATTCTGTTTTCCTATCGGCCAGCCGGGACGGACTTCTACAACCTCTATGAAATTGAATCGGACGGCCATGGCCTGCGCCAGATTACCCACGGCGAGTTTGACGACTATGAAGCGACGTATCTGCCCAATGGCGACATTGTCTTTGTCTCCACCCGTTGCAATCGCTGGGTCAACTGCTGGATGACGCAGGTGGGGATCCTTTATCGATGCGGCCCCAATGGCGAGGACCCCCATCCGATTTCCGGCAACGCCGAACACGACAACACGCCGTGGGTCTTGCCGGACGGGCGGTTGCTTTATACGCGATGGGAATATGTGGATCGCAACCAGGTCTATTACCATCACTTGTGGACCATGAATCCCGATGGAACAGGGCAGGCGGTCTATTATGGCAATATGCATCCACAGATTGTGATGATCGACGCCAAGCCGATTCCGGGAACGTTGGAAATTCTGGCCAATTTCTCGCCGGGCCACGGACGATCGGATCACGCGGGCTATGCGACGATTGTCTCCAATCGCCAGGGGCCAGACTTGGAGTCTGCTGCCCGGCAACTGCATCGGGGCGCGAGTATTGTCGATCCATATCCCCTCTCCGATGAAATCTTCCTGGCCGCCCAGAATCAAAAACTGATCCTTATGGGGCGCGATGGCGCCATCGAGACAGTGTATCAGAGCAAAGAACCCGGTGGACTGCATGAGCCGCGACTGTTATCGCCAAAACCGAGGGAACGGTTGATTGTCGATCGAGCGGACCGTTCGAACCCGATGGGGCAGTTCATTCTTGCGGATGTCTATCATGGACGGAACATGGAAGGGGTGACGCGGGGAGACATTAAGAAACTACTGATTTTGGAATCGTTGCCCAAGCCCGTCAACTTCAGTGGTGGTCCGGATCTGACGTCCTGGCTGGGGACGTTCACTCTGGAACGCGTTTTGGGGACGGTGCCGGTTGAAGCGGACGGATCGGCCAGTTTTGAGGCGCCGGCTAATCGTCAGTTACTCTTTGTGGCCTTGGACGCGAACGATTTGTCCGTGAAACGAATGCAGAGTTTCGCCGCGTTGGCGCCGGGAGAGGTTCTCAGTTGTGTGGGGTGTCATGAACACCGGGCTTCCACGCCACGCAACAGCGACCGAAGCGTGCTCGCCGCCATGCAACGTCCGCCCAGCGTGATCAAGGCCTTCGAGGGCTACCCGGATGTATTGGATTTCAACCGGGACATTCAGCCCATTCTCGATCACAACTGTGTTCAATGCCATCGCTTCAGCCATCGCCAGGGGGGGCTGTCACTGGAGGGAGTCCTGGGACCGACCTGGTCTCATAGTTATTATAGCCTGTTGGCGCGTAAACTGGTGGCGGATGGTCGAAACGGACTGGGCAACCAACCGCCACGCTCCATCGGGAGCTCGGCCAGTCGAATTTTTGAATACACGGACGGAAGCCATTACGGGGCAGCGATCCCCCCGAGTGAATGGCGGACCCTCTGGCTGTGGATTGAAAGCGCGGCGCCGTATGCGGGCAGCTACGCCGCTTTGCGCAATACGCAGGATCAGGGACGGGAAGGCGCTGTGGCCGGCCAGGTTTGGGGTCGGATGACTCCGATCCTCAAACGTCGTTGCGGTGATTGTCACTTGATCGGCAATCCTGAAAGCGAGACGGGGCGCCCAATACCCTTTGCCCCCAAAACAGAGGGAAACACCCGGGGGCTCAAACGGCCCATTGCCGTTTATGAACGTGTGGTGCTGGATGATGATCCCTTGACGCGCTATAGTCCCCATGTGTTGCTGAATCTGACGCGACCGGAACAATCGCCGCTGATCCTGGGGCCGCTGTCCTATGAAAGTGGGGGATTCGGCAGTTGTGGTGTGGTGTTCGATTCCATTGACGATCCTGATTATCTGGCCCTGAAGGCGATTTTGGTAGAGGCCGGTCAAAAGACGGAGGCCCTCGGGCGTTATGGCACATCCGGCTTCAAACCGAATGCGCAATACATCAGGGAAATGAAGAAGTATGGCGTGCTACCTTCCGACTTTAAAGAAGATCCCGCCTCGATTAACTATTTCGATCTGGAACAACAATACTGGCGTTCGCTCTGGACTTACTGAACGGCAGCGCGGCATTTAGCGGTTGTCGCTCCCACTATTCGGTTGCGTTCTCCATGGCCGCTGCGCCATGCTTGGGTATGGGAAACGGATGTTTCATCGTGGCGGGTTCCCGGCTGAATCCAACCAGCTGAAGACTCCCCGCCGAAGACGATTGCGAAGACACATTTATAGGTGAGGAGTATTGAATATGGGTTTGACGACACGTCGTAATTTCCTGGTGACAGCGGCGGGCGCCGCGGCGTTGACGCTCCGTTCGGGAAGCCAACCGGTCTGGGCGGCCAAGCCGGGTGAGCAGATGCAGTGGGGGATGGTCACCTACCTTTGGGGCAGGGACTGGGATTTGCCGACCCTCATCGCCAATTGTGAAAAATCCGGAACGCTGGGCGTGGAACTGCGCACGACCCATGCCCATGGTGTGGAGGTAACCTTGAGCGCCGCTGAGCGTGCGGAAGTCAAGAAGCGTTTTGCAGACAGCCCCGTGGTCTGCCTCGGCCCGGGCAGCGCCGACGAATATGACAGCCCGGATCCGGCCAAGCTGGCTAAAAATATTGAATCCACAAAGGCCTTCATCAAACTCAGCCATGACATCGGCGCCACGGGCGTCAAGGTTCGCCCCAATAACCTTTATGACAATGTGCCCCACGAAAAGACCATCGAGCAAATCGGCAAGTCGCTGAACATTGTCGGCAAGTTCGCCCAGGACTACGGTCAGGAAATCCGAGTGGAGGTCCATGGTCGCGGAACCAGTGAGATTCCCGTTTGCAAAGCGATTATGGCACATGTGACTGAAAAAAATGTGGGGCTGTGCTGGAACTGCAACGGAGAGGACCTCAAGGGCAAAGGGCTGAAGGCCAACTTCGATCTGGTCAAGAAACACTTCGCCTCGACCGTTCACGTCCGGGAACTCAATCTGACCGATTATCCCTACCAGGAACTGCTGAACCTGTTCGTGGCCATGGACTACAAAGGCTGGATTCTGTTGGAAGCGCGGACAAATCCCAAGGATCGAGTGGTGGCGATGATTGAGCAGCGCAAACTGTTTGATGAAATGATCGCCAAGGCACAGGCGACGCTCGGGAAGTAAGGAAGGGCCATGTCTTTTCATTTCCGGAAAGGAGCGGGATTTATGGCGCGAACACGAGGTTTTCGATGGAAGGGTATCCTCGCATTTCTTGGCGCGCTCTTATTGCCTGCCGTCGTAGGAGCGACGGATGAAACCGACGACCCCGTTGTGTTGTGTGTCGGTGAATACCAGACGCCAGACGAAGGCCGGATGCAATTGGCCCGATTCGAGGAAACATATCGGGATTCCGCCACATGGGAAAAGCGCGCGGCTCATTTGCGGCAGGAAATACGAAAGGGGTTGGGTTTGGATCCCTTCCCTGCCCGCTGCGCGCTCAATCCCATTCGCCATTCCCGGTGGGAGGGCGATGGTTATTCGGTGGAAAATGTCGCGTTCGAAAGTCTGCCAGGATTTTATGTGACGGGCAATCTCTACCGGCCGCTGGGCGTCGAAGGCCCATATGCGGGGATTGTGTCCCCCCATGGTCATTTCGGCGATGTGAACGGCGACGGGGGCGGACGCTTCCGGGCGGATATGCAGAAACGATGCGCTGCCATGGCTCGAATGGGCGCGGTGGTCTTTGCGATGGACATGGTGGGCTGGGGTGAATCGACCCAGGCGCCCCATCGGGATTCGCTGGCGTTGACGCTTCAAGTCTGGAATGCTGTGCGGGCGGTGGACTATCTGTTGTCTCTGGGCGATGTCGATGAGAAGCGACTGGCTATAACGGGAGCGTCGGGAGGGGGCACACAAACCTTCCTGACGGCGGCGGTCGATGAACGCATCGACGTGAGCGCCCCGGTGGTGATGGTGTCCGCCTACTTCTTCGGCGGATGTCCGTGCGAAAGCGGATTGCCAATCCACAAGAGTCCCCGCCATGAAACAAACAATACCGAGATCGCGGCCCTGATCGCGCCCAAACCCCTGCTGATTGTTTCCGATGGAAACGATTGGACACGCCATGTTCCAGATACCGAGTATCCTCATATCCAACGGATTTACAATCTTTATGGTCATGGGGATCGGGTGGCCTTTGCGCATTATCCCGACGAGGGGCACGATTACGGTTACACCAAACGCCTGCCGGTCTATCGGTTCTTTGCCACCCATCTGGCGCTGGATCTGTCGCGCATATTGAATACCAATCAGGAAATCGACGAATCCTTTGTTCAGGTTCGGAAGCCCGATGAATTGCGTGTGTTCAAGAACGATCAGGTTAAAGCCATGCCCCAGGCGGCCGGACGAGAGGCGATCGAAGCGCTCTTGAAAGAAGCGCAACGTCGGTAGTCATGTTGTGAAACAATCAGGAATTCAAATCCCTACGACAAGGAGAGGTGTGTTATGTTGAAACAGTTTCTAGGAGTGTTGTGCGTAATGAGTCTGAGCCTGGGCTGCGTGGCCCAGGAGTGCCCGTGGGCGCCGGAAGACGCCCAAGCAAAGGCGGTGGAGTTGAAGGACACGGGCAAAACGGTCACGGTGAATATTGATGGCAAGTTGTTTACCGAATATCACTACACGGATGTGATTCGGCCGTATTTCTATCCGGTCATCGGCCCCAGTGGCGGTCCCGTCAATCGCCATTTCCCCATGAAAAAAGGCGTGACGGGCGAGGCGGCGGATCACCCCCATCACAAGTCCCTCTGGTACACCCATGGCAATGTGGGAGGGGTGGATTTCTGGGATGACCGGCGAGAAGGACGCATCGTTCAAAAAGGCGCTCCGGAACTCGTGACGGTCGATAAAGCCGCCGCCATTGTCACAGAGAACAACTGGATCACGACCGACGGGAAACTGATCTGCACGGATAAACGGGTCTATCGCTTCATCAGCACCCCCGACGGCCCCATGATCGACTTCGAAATCACGTATCAGGCCCTGAAGGAAAAGGACCTGGTGTTGGGCGATACCAAGGAAGGTTCCATGGCCATACGCCTCGCTCCGACCATGCGTTTGAAAGGCGAAGTGGGCCAAGGCCATATCGTGAACTCCGAAGGCGTTCGGGATGGCGCCACGTGGGGGAAACGCGCGAAATGGTGTGACTACTACGGCCCGGTCAACGACCAGATTGTCGGCGTGGCCATCTTTGATCATCCCGAAAATCCCCGGTTCCCCACCTGGTGGCATGTGCGCGATTACGGCCTTTTCGCGGCTAATCCCTTTGGGATCCACGATTTCGAAAAAAAGGAAGCGGGCGTGGGCGACCTGACGGTTTCGGCTGGCGAGACAACCACCTTCCGCTATCGCTTCTACTTCCATGAAGGCGACGAAAAAGAGGGCAAGGTGTCTGAACGCTACGCGGAATGGGCGGCCAAGAAATAAAAAGCAGGACAGGCGCTGAAGGCGTCACGATTCCAACTCAGAAGGAAAGGAAATTCATTCATGACGACGACACGACGCAGTTTTATCAAAGGGGCCATGATGGCTTCGACCGCCTTGAGCGCCGCTTCCTGCGCGCTGAAGACACCGCTCCTCAATCCCAAGGGCGCCAATGGCGACATTCGTATGGGTGTAATCGGTTTCAATGGTCAGGGGGGCGGACATATCAATCAATGGAAAGGGATCGAAGGCGTTCGCCTGGTCGCTCTGTGCGATGTCGATGAGGCTGTTCTTAAAAACAAAATGAACAGTCTGAAAAATGACGGCATTGAGGTGCGCGGCTATCAGGATATCCGTAAGTTCATGGAGGACAAGGAGGTGGACGCCGTCTCCATCGCCACACCGAACCATTGGCACGCTCTGGCAGCGATCTGGGCCATTCAGACAGGCAAAGATGTTTATGTGGAAAAACCGGTTTCCCATAATGTCTGGGAGGGACGGCAGATTGTCAACGCCGCGAACCGGTATAAGAAGATCGTGCAGACGGGCACCCAGAGTCGTTCGGACGCGAACCTGCGCGCCGCCATCGAATGGCTCAACGAAGGCCACATTGGCAAACTCATTCTCTCACGGGGGCTCTGCTACAAGCGTCGCAAAAGCATTGGTCTGGTCCCCGGTCCCAAAGATCCCCCGCCGACGGTGGATTATGACCTCTGGCTGGGGCCGGCGCCCTATACACCGCTGACCCGCGAAAAACTGCATTATGACTGGCATTGGGTCTATGACACGGGCAACGGCGACATGGGCAACCAGGGGATCCACCAGATGGACATCTGCCGTTGGATCGCCGGACATGACTCCATTTCCTCCCGTGTGCTCAGCGTCGGCGGACGGCTCGGTTATATCGACGACGGCGAAACGCCCAACACCCAGTATGTTTATCACGAGTTCCCCGGCAAGGCCCCGATCATTTTTGAAACCCGTGGTCTGCCGATGGAGCCCGGGATGAGCGGCGAAAGCATGCCCCACTACAAGGGCGTCCGGATTGGCAACGTCGCCCATTACGAAGGCGGTTATCTGGCGGGTGGCAAGGTTTACGACAACGACGGCAAAGAAATCAAACGGTTCGGTGGCGAAGGGGGCGCGGGCCACTATCAGAACTTCATCGACGCCGTTCGCAGTCGCAAAATGAGCGACCTGCACGCGCCGATTCTCGAAGGCCATCTGTCCAGCGCCCTCTGCCACACCGGGATGATTTCTCATCAGCTCGGCCAAAAGGCCGATCCGAAAGCGATTGCTGAGTCGATCAAGGGTAACGAAGCCTCAGTCGAAACCTTCGAGCGGATGAAGGAACACCTTGAGAAGAACAAGGTCGATATCAACGTGGAGAAACTCACCATTGGACCATGGGTCGAATTTGATCCCCTGACCGAAAGCGTGGTGAAGACACCGGGCTTTGAAACCTTCGATGCCAACCGGATGTTGACACGGGAGTACCGGCGGGGATTTGAGGTCCCGGATTTGTCATAACGCCGATTAATCGCATCACACCGAAAGGAACGAGAAGCGGAATGAATCGAATGACGCGTCGCAGGTTTATGCATCGCTCCGCATCGGTTGCGCTGGGAACGGGTGTCGCTTTGGCGGCGCCCGTTCCCGTCCGTGCCCGACCGCAAGGCGCGAACGATGCCATTCGGGTGGCCGTGGCTGGGCTGAATAATCAGGGAGCCAATCATATCCGCTGGTTTGGGGCGCTGGATGGCGTCCGGGTCGTCGCGCTATGTGATCCCGATCCAGCCGTTTTGAATCGTGAAGTCGAAAAACTCAAAGCGCAGAATCTTTCCGTCCGGGCCGAGCACGATGTGCGGCGCCTGTTGGAGAGTGAGGACATCGACGCGCTGGTCATCGCCGCGCCTAATCACTGGCATGCGCTCATGGCCGTCTGGGC
>JADFCT010000154.1 GCA_017161665.1 Candidatus Sumerlaeota bacterium | reverse complement strand
GGCCTGTCAGGCTGGAAAGGATGTCTATGTCGAAAAACCCGTTTCCCACAGTATCTGGGAAGGACGACAGATCATTCGCGCCGCGAAAAAGTATGGTCGAATCGTGCAATCCGGCACGCAACGACGGTCGGATCTCGGACGGGCCGAGGCCTACGATTATATCCGGAGCGGCGCCTTGGGTCCGGTGACCCTGATTCGGGGCGTTACCTGTTCCTTGCGGGAAGGGATTGGCCGTCCTGAGGGCCCGGTGGCGCCACCCGATTCGGTG
>JADFCT010000153.1 GCA_017161665.1 Candidatus Sumerlaeota bacterium | reverse complement strand
GTCTCGTACGCCGACGACTTTGTAGTCATGCTTCCCCCGGGTGGGGGAGCGGCGGCGCTCGAAGCGCTGCGCTCGATCTGTGCGCGATTGTCTCTGACGCTGAGCGAAGAGAAAACGCGCCTGGTCGACGCGGTCTCTGAGAGTTTCGCCTTCCTCGGTTTCGAGATTCGCAAGGTTCGAAACTGTCGAACCGGAAAAAGGTATCCGCGTATCTGGCCCACGAAGAAGAGCGAGCAGTCCCTGCGGGATAAACTGCGCGCCCAACTCCATCGTGGAACACGGAACCAACCGGTGGAAGAGGTGATGAGAGAAGTCAATCAGACGCTGCGTGGCTGGTTCAGTTATTTTTACTACGGCCATCCCCAGCGCGTGATGCGGCGCGCGCGCACGCACGTCGAACAACGATTGAGGAAGTGGTTGATGCGTCGACACGGGCGACGCGGGCCGGGATATTCGCAATATCCCCCGGAGACGTTGTATAAAGACTACGGTCTCTTTAAACTCTCCACAGCCCGTCCGCCCGATCCTCGCGAACGCCTGCGATGCGAAGGAACTCCGAAAGCCGGATGCCGGAAAACGGCACGTCCGGTTTGATGAGGGGACGCTGGAAACGGAGTCAAGGGGCGGATTGAGACACTGGTAAGTAAGCGAAAGCCGCCAGTCAACTGCTATCCCCGCCGCCTAAAACCACCGCGCCAGCGTCCTACTCTACGCCTTCGGGGCTTGGCGGATGTTTGGATCCTTGGAAGTGAGCCTTATCGGAAAGCGGCGCGCCAGCCCCCGGCTTGTTTTGCGTCTTCGCGCCTTGGCGATTAGCTAATCCATCTTCTTTAACTTTTACTCTTCATGATTCAAAAAAAAGATTCCACCGCAACCGCGCTCCGCTATCATTATCATCATTTGTTGTGTCGATTTTTATGGACATGGGAAATTCTATCGGTTTTTGCGTATTGGCTCCCTCCCACAAATTGAATACGCTAACGGACCTCCATCGGCGCCGTCAGGGGTTCGGTGGCGCGCAAGGGAACGGACGGGCAACGCAAACAAACAATTCGTAAGATTCGTTGAAAAGGGTGATGGATTCTTTTCGCGAGCCTCATTCCCGGTGGGCATTGGGCCGCTGGAATCTATCACGATCATTATGCCTCCCCCTTCTTTGCCCAAGAGGGCGACTGCTCGTCCGGGTCAGGGCATGGGCTTCAGTCCTTCCCATCGGATGCGCCATTGCCCATTATCCGGAAAGCCCGGGGTCAGGCGATCCGGGGCGTTGTCCCAGCCGGCGGTCATCATGGCCACGGCAGTCAGCAGTCCCCCGTTTCCGGGCAGATAGAGGGGCAAGCGTGCTGATTGATAGTTATGCCCATTGGCCAGGTATCGGTTTTTGGGCGTTTCCATGAAGAGCGCATTGACCGCTTTTTCGGGTTCGCCCAGACGGGCGGCTGTCATGGCCAACATGGGGTAGTCCCATCCCCAGGTGCTCGGCCAGTCCCAGTCGGCGAGGATGTGGTCATACGTTCGTTTCATGACTGCCGGGTCGATCATCGGGGTGAGGGGCAGAAAGCCCCATGCGGCGACCATGGACGGATGATCGCGTGTGATGGTATAGGGCGGCGTTTCAATTCCTGTGTAAACGCCGTTGAGGACCGTGGGTTTGGCCAGTCGGGTCCGGACCTGTTCCCATTGGGGATGGGGCGACATGCCCAGACGTTTGCGCCATTCCTGCGCTACGGAGAGTCCCCATTGCCAATAGGCCAGTTCGAAGGTGGGATTTAAATTGCGCGCACGATCCCGGCCATAACTTTCCTGTGCCGGAATGAGAGCGGGTCCCAGGACATAGCGTTGGTTCGCTTCCTCCCAGACGGGATAACTGGCCATGAATTCGGCAGTCTCGAAGACAATATCCCGATAGCGTTCCAGGCTTTGGGAGGTGGGGTGGGAGCGGTAGGCACATTCGGCATAATAGATGGGGTGGGGTTGTTGCCAGATGAGAAAGACGCCGACGTTACTGGGGCTTTCGCGTCCGTCCGGATCGGTCATTTTCGGCCAGCGCGCGCCACGGAATCCCTGGATCCGGGCGGTTTCCTTGGCTGCCGGCAGAATGGACTGATACCAGGGAAGGCTGCGTTCCAACAGAGGGAGACGATCCCAGAGAGCGAAATGGACGGCATGCCACCAGTGCATCTCCAGATGGAATTTTCCGTGCCAACTATTGCAGACCAGGCCCGTTTCCTGTGGCGGGCGTGTACCGGCGCACTGAATAGCGGTCAGGTATTGGGATAGAACCACGCGGCGTTCCAGTTCGTCGGCCCGTGGATCGGAGCAGGCTGAAAAATCAATGGCTGCGCCGGTGGACCAGAATTGTCGCCAATGGGCTGAAGCCGTCGCCTGGACGGTCGAAAAATCCGGGAGGGGGTCGAATACATCGCTGGGCGAAAATGCAATTACGATTTCCAGCCTGTCGCCTTGTCCCCGCAGCTCATAGTGATGGGGGGCGCGGAGGGAGATCGAACCGCCTTCGCTCCAGGCCATGTTCACATAATAGCGGTCGTCGTCCAGTATCCTTGTAAAAAGCGCCTGGTTTTCGTTGACGCGCAGACTTGTAGTGTGGCGATCCGGTTTTTCCCAATCGGCGGCGTTGCGCCAGACTTCCGATCCATAGGGGAAACGGAGAAAGAGGGACAGACGATTATCGGCAATCAAAGGAGACTCGATCCGTACCGCCAGAAGGTCGCGTTGGGGATGACAGACCGTCTGGACCCGAACGGGGCGCCCTTCGATCTGGAACTGGCTGGTGATCTGTCCGTTCCAGAGGTCCAGTTGTTGGCGCGTATCGGCCAGATCGGTGATTTGGGCGTCGTCTCCATTTCCCTTTTTGAGGCTTAAACCGAGTCGCCCCAGGTCGAGCCGATGGGGATTGGCGCGGAGCCATGCGGCGGCAGGGCTGTAGCCGCCCGTGGGATTTTGCCCGGAGGCATACGGTACCTCCCTCCCGGCCACCTGGTAGTTCTCAAAGGCCTCCGACAAAGCAGGCGGATTCGAATGGGGCGACGTATGCCAGGCCCATTGCGATTGGGTTCCCAACGGCATTCCATTTTCATGGAATGCGGGGAAGGACTGAAGCCCCGTGATGTCGGCGGTAAAGGCAAATTCCCCATTCCCGACGCTTAACGGCGTCAGGGGATCCGGTTGGGTGAGGGTGACGTTGTTTCGTGTCACCAGGGCATGGCGGTCAATGGGGGCCTCCGCGGCCATCGCCGCAAAGGAAACGATGAGGCCAATCGCCATGCCGGCCCAGCGCAGGTTGTGCTTCTCATAAAAAAAGCATTTGGACTGCATGAATTTCATCCTTTCAAGAGATTCGGAGAACAGAGAACCAGCCAATCGACGGTCAGAACGTTTGTTGCGTCTTCTTCATTTGCATCGCCATTTCTTTGAATCGTTCCAGCCAGGCCTTGATGATCGCTCCGGCGATGCCGTCATTTTCATGGTATTCGTCGATGCGCTTGCCCCAGTAAAAGGACATCCAGCCATCGGCCACGCCCTTGGATTGTTCGATGAATTCACTCAGTTCGTCGATAGTGCATTTCAGTGGGAACATTTCCTCAATGACGAGTGGCTTGCCGACATCATAGACTGCCAGGGCCTTCAGGGCTTTGTCCAGTTTTCCGGTTTCCGGATAGAAATGAACACTGACAAAATCCAGATTGTTTCCCACCTCGGGATCGTAGAAAAGAGGACGGGCGCCAGGGAAGGTGTGGGCCCAGGGAATGACGCCGACGGTGATTAAATGGCGCCGGTCATGCTTTCGGATAGCGGTCGTCAACCGGTCCACCCAAGCCTTGGCGATGGTTTTGTTTGTTCGGCCCTCTCCATCCCGATTAATGCGTTGGACAAAGAACTTGCCCCCCAATTCACCGAGGAGCCAATCCGTTTCTTTTTTTGATCCAGCGGTGACCACCGGTTCATTCATGAGGTCATAGCAAAAAACAGCATGGCTTCGGGCGCCGATGCGGGCCACTTCCTCCCAGAATCTGGCTTGAACCGTCCAGCGCTCTTCGTCAGTCATCGAATCGTACCAGGGGGGGACATCCTGTTTGTGATAGCAGCCCAAGCCAGTGATATCGAGATACAGACCCGTTTCTTCGGCCAGTTCTAGCAGAGAGTCCAGCCGGTCCAGTGTTTGCGTGTTCGGCTGATCGGATTGCCTCATGAACATTCCCAGCTGGAGATGGACACGAACCACATTGGCGCCAAGTTCCTTTATCTCCTGGAAATCCTGAACGACCGTGGGCCATTCCTCTTCCCAGTAATCTTCGATGAGCCGTCCTTCGGCGTCATGATCGTAGTTGACACCCCAGGGAACGAAGGGTCGGCCAGAGTTGGCAGTCCTGAAGGCTTGACCGTCATCGGTCAGTCGAATGGATTCCATCGGTTGGGGCGCTTTTGCTTTTGGGAGCGGGGGAGCGGTCTCGTTTGAGAGAATGTATTCGCTCAGCGCTTCAATTTTGCGGCTGAACACCTCGCTTGAGAGATAGCGGAATCCGGGCTGAAACTTCGGCTGCCCCACGAGAGGCTCCCCATCATAGGTGGAAACCCACCGTCCCATGGCGTCCAACCGGTTGATGATCCCCTCAATAGTCTGTTCCTGATTTTGAGGACTACCGGTCACGCCAATAGCTTTCCCCTGTCGCGCGTCGTCCAGGTTTTTTTGGATTTTCTGAAGGCGAGCCTTCTGAAACCAGCTATAGTGTGAGGGTGTGTCGTCATGCTCATAGGTTATCTGGTATTTCTTATCCAGAAAGAGAGGGCGGTTGGTTTGGAGTTCGTGAAACCGGGCCATTCGACCGTCCGGCCTCAAGCACTGCTCGGTGAGGTAGTCCAGAGCGCGGGGGATCGGCTCCAGATATTTCTCATCCTTTGTATGGCGGGCGATCTGGATCAGCGTTTCCATGACGTCCTGTGACTCCCAGGTCGCGATGGCGGGCGGCTCAAATTTCCTGGCCCAGATCGGAATGGTCTCATAGTTGTATTGCTGACACCAGGCGGGCTGGGGGAGAGGCATTTGGGCCAGCATCAGGAAGTCGCCCAGTTTGGCCAGGGCGGTTTTAAATTTCGGATCGCCATAGGTCCGATGGGCCGCAATCAGCGTCTCGGCGACGGTTCCCGCCAGCCCGTCATTGAGGGTATAGTAGTTCCAATAGTCTTTCAAACGGCCTTTCGTTCTCCAGTCATCGTCCGGGTAATGCGCTTTCACAACGGGCGTCTCTTGCGCTGCTCCTGTCCAAACCTGTGGGAAGGCGCCATTGGTAAATTGCGCCTTCAGGAGAGCGTCCAACCCAAACATGACCGCTTCGTGAATTTCGGCATTTCTAAATTCGAACGCCTGGTCCATTTGCATCAGAAACTGAAGGGCAGATTGTGTCTGATCGTCATCCAATGAGGAGGCGTTGAAAGTCCCCCCCCCTCTGCCGTGGCGGTACTTTCCCATGCGCCCCCGCTCGGGGGGCGCAAAGTGAACAACCTGTTGCCAGCCGCCGGATTCGAGCTGACCATCCATCAACGCCTGTGCGGCTTTTCGGGCAGCATTCAAGAGAAAGGGATCCCCGGTGGCGCGCCAAGCCTTCAAATAGGCCATTCCAACAGTGGGTGTTCCGGGGGGCTGAACAAAGATTGTATCGATAGAAGCCTTTCCCTCTCCCCAGCGCTGTGTGAGATCGTCGCTGTAATAATAGACATAGCCCCCATGACTGGCGACCGTGTTGGCATAGTACTGCGCTGCCTTGCGTATTGTCTGACGCGCGTCATGCGTAGATGCGGACGGCGCATGGGGCGCGCAGAGGGAAAACAGCAGAAAGGTTACAGTATAAAAACGCATGGGACGCTCCTTATTCATCATACATCTGTGCCGTAGATTGCATTTTATAAATGGACTGAGTGGGCGATGTCAATATAACCATTGCCCGGTGCAAATCTGCATAAGGCGCCAATCCGTAAAATAAAGGATGCGGATGTTTTTCGGTCCGGCCCATTCTTCGTGGGAACTATTTTCTTGACGCTCCCACGTTCAACTGGATAGAAAGGAAATATATTGTACGCATACGTATGAAAGATGGATGCAATGAAAACGGGACACGAAGTTGCCATGGCGTTGCGCGCCGCTTACTGGACCATGCATCGACAGACCATGGCTGCCCTTTCGCGGCATGGCGTGACGGCCGATCAACTGGTGATTCTGTCGCTGCTGATGGAACAAGATGGACTGAAGCAGCGGGAACTGGTTCACCGGGCCTCATCGGATCCCAATACGATTCGAGCCATGCTGGTTCTTCTGGAAAAAAACGGTTTTGTAGAACGCCGGTCCCATCCCACCGATGGCCGCGCCCGCAGTGTGCTCATCACGCCGCAAGGGCGAAAGGCGCATCGTCAATTGATGGCGGCCATTCGGCCGATTCAGAATCAGATTCTGGATTGTTTCAGCGCCGATGAGGCAGGAGCGATGATCGTTTATCTGGAGCGCATCACGGAAGCGATGGGAGGGCGAATCCATCGAGAAACTCATGGTGTGGTCGCGTCCGGCAAGGACGTTGAAAAATAAATTCGGAGAGGTAAGAACAATGAATCGTTTTGTTTCATTCCGTTTCACTCCATGCGCCTCGCTGGTTGGATGGGCGCTCGTGCTTGTCTGCGCAGGCGCTTTTGCTCAAGCGCCACGAGGCAGAGGGCCTCAGGTCGTTTCCCCGGAGGTGACTGAAGACGGCAAAGTCACCTTCCGCATTCTTGCGCCGAAAGCGGAGTCCGTTCGCCTGAACGCCGGCGATATCCCCAATCTCGGTCAGGCATCGGAACTGGCGAAAAATGACGAAGGTGTCTGGGAAACAACGGTCGGCCCCATCAACCCGCCCGGCGCCTACCGGTATCTGTTCAATGTCGATGGCGTATCCGTCATTGATCCCACCAATCCGATCACCAGTCAATCCAATGCAAACAGCTGGAGCCTGGTTTATGTGCCTGGTTTGGAATTTGCCGATACCAAGCCCGTGCCTCACGGCGCCGTGGCCGAGGTCACCTATTATTCCAAGGTCCTTAAAAACCACCGTCGGATGCACATTTACACCCCGCCAGGCTACGAGAAGGGCGATGGCAAACTCCCTGTTTTCTATCTCCTCCATGGCGCGTCGGATTGCGACGATTCCTGGTCCACGGTGGGACGGGCCGGTTTCATCCTGGATAATCTGATTGCCGAGGGCAAAGCGAAACCCATGATCATGGTGATGCCCAACGGCCATATTGGACGGTTCACCTGGGGGAGTTCCAATGTGCTCGCCGAAAATTTTGAGAGTGAATTCATCCAGGACATCCTGCCTTACGTGGAAGACCATTATCGCGTCCTCACCGATCGGGGCAGTCGCGCCATTGCGGGCTTGTCCATGGGAGGCGCTCAGACACTTAATATCGCCGTGCCCAACCTGGAACAATTCAGTTATTTCGGCGTCTTCAGTTCGGGCGTCTTTGGGATTGCCGGTGGATTTGGCAATCAAAACCAAGGTCCCAGCTGGGAAGAAAAAAACAAAGCGAAACTGGATGACGAGGCCTTGAAAAAAGATCTCAAACTGGTCTGGTTTGCCACGGGCAAAGAAGATTTCCTGATCGAAACCTCCCGGGCGACGGTCAAAATGCTCGAATCCCACAAATTCAACGTTGAATACAAGGAGTCCGAAGGTGGCCATACCTGGATCAACTGGCGGGATTATCTGGCGGAATTTGCTCCGAAACTGTTCCGCTGATCCTTGTGTCGATTCGCCCAGGGGAGAAGGTTCCGCTCCCTCATGAGACGGCGCGCCGGTTTGTGTCCGATCTAACCTCCATCGGCCCCCTCACCCGGCGCGCCGTTTTTGTTGTCACTACGAAAACATTGTCCAGTGGCAGCCATTAACCGGTCCTGGAAATACGGCGATCCTCAGTTATTCTTTCTTCCCACTGTCTTCCTTGGGCGGCTGTAATTGGATATGCGTGGAGCGATCCCGATCGCAGGTAATGACGCCGTCGGCATACTCCAGTTCCACGACCTGGATTGACGAGCGCCGGGTTTCATATCGGTCTTCGTTGGCTCTCGGCCCACGTCGGCCGGGATGGGTGAAGTAGAACAGAAAAGCCCTGTCGCCGCTGACCACCACATCGGGATGGCCGCCCTTGACCTGATCATCCAGTCCGGCGCCGGGCTTCCGGAGGATGTTTTCGTTCTGGCGTGTCCATTGCTCGCAATCATTCGACGAATAAACAGCCAGTCCGTCCCAGGTATCGACCACCATCCAATAGCGCCCTTTCCAGATGAACACCTTGGCTCCCTCACCCGCCTGATCGCCGATGGCTTTCCCTCCCTGTGTCCAGTGAAACAAATCCGGGCTGTCGGCAATGTACATGGACTTTCGATCCACTTCGTTATTGTACCACATGCGCCAAGAGCCATTGGGCAGGCGCGTCACACAGGCGTCAATGACGCGATTGGAAGCAAGGTTCAGGTCGGTTTCATGTATCCAATTAATCCCGTCCTGGCTTGTC
>JADFCT010000152.1 GCA_017161665.1 Candidatus Sumerlaeota bacterium | reverse complement strand
GGCCGGTTCGCCATATTTCATATCGGGCAGATACACATCGACGATCCCTTCGAGGAAGCCCAACGCCTCCACGGAGTCATAGCCGTTGGAATTATAGACCACCGGGACCTGTCGCCCCCGTTCGCGCACGGCTTCCACCAAGGCGCGGACCTGCGGGACGTTGTGTGATGGTGAGACGAAATTAAGGTTGTGTCCCCCCGCGTCGATCAGATCCGTCAATTGTTGAACCGCTTCGTCCAGGCTCAGCGCCGGTGTTCGGGCGACCACGTCACGGCGGGAAATCTGCCAGTTCTGGCAAAAGACACACCGCAGGTTACATCCCGGCAGAAAGACGGTGATCGATCCGCGCGCGCCGGAAATGGCCGGCTCTTCCCCGCGGTGGGCGCACAGGGAGGCGATCCGAAGGCGTCCGTCGGCGCCGCAAATCCCCTTGCCCGATCCGCGTAGGACGCCGCATTGGCGCGGACAGTCAAAACACGGTTCTTCCAGAAACGAATCGGTGTTCCAGTGGGAAATCATGGCGACGTTCCCTTTCGACCGGTGAGGAGGGACTTGATTTTCTTTGCCCATCGAAACAGTGGCTTGCGGCGGATCAGCGCCAAATCCCGGCGGTCCCGCATCAGGGCCTCCATCCCCACCGCCTCCAGGGCCGCCCAGTCCGCCTCCACCGAATTTAACGGCTTCTGGGACATCGCCCGCGTCGGATCGGGATCCTTCAGAAGCCGTTGGGCATTGTCCGGCGCCAGGGCCGGCTCCACCATCCAGTCCAGACACGCCTGAATCGTTCGCCTTGGCTCGTACCGTTCCAAAGCCCACGTCCGCCCGCGCCGTCCCAACTCCGCCAAGGCCTCCCGGTCCGACGCCGCCCGGAGCAGCGCTTCGGCCAGCCCTGCTGCGTCGCCCGTTTCCACAAAAAAACCCAACCCGTCCGTCGCCAGATCCAGACTGATCTCCGATCCCAGCGTCGTTAGCACCGGTAGCCCGCAGGCCAGCATGGTCGTGAGGCGATTGCGCGCGCCAAAGAGGGTTTCGTAGTTTTTCGAGTCGATATTGATTCCCAGGGAACAGGACATGAGCCGTTCATCCACCCGGTCGCGCTCCACCCATCCCAACAGATCGAATCGATCACGGTAGGGGCTTTCGGCTACCATGGATTGAAAGCGGACGAAGGTGCGCTCGTCGTGTCCGTCGATGGCGCCGCCCGTGGCCACGAAACGGATGGAGTCGTTTCGCTCCATGGCCGCCGTCAAGCCGGCGAACAGCATATCGACATCGGTCCAGGTGTTGAATCCCCCACACCACAGGACCGTGAAATGGTCGTCTGCTCGCCGGTCTCCGGCGCCCAGGGTCCGGTAGTGTTCGGCCACCGCATTGGGAACAACGGTCGCAAAATCATAATCAAAGGTCCACCGGTTCAATCGTCCCATCATGGCCAATTCGCCCAGCAGGGCCAGCTTCTGTGGCGTGGAAACCGTCGAGAACTTGTCCGCCCGGCGCAGGCAGGTCTGCTCCTGCCGCAGAAAATGTCCCAGACATCCGTCGTCCTCGTAAACCCGCGCGCGCATCTGTCCTTCCACCATCTGATAGCCATTCAGATCACACCAGATCGGCCGATCGGTTCGCAACCGACACGCCAGATGGGATGGGTAGGGATTGACGGCCAGCACGGCCTCGGGGTCGAAGGCCTCCAACGCTTCCTGCAAGACCGGCAGGATCAGCGACTCATCGTTGGAATTGAGTTTTCGGTAGGAAAGGTCGCCCGCCCGGGCCTCTTCGACCAGGGGCGTCGTGTCCGGTTCAAATCGGCGGTCGGAAATCGGATGGGTCCAGAGTTCGATTTCATGTCCGGCGTGGCGAAGGGGTGTCGTAAAATGGGTTGTGCGCAGACATTGCCCGCTGAAAAACCGCCCCCCCTCCTCCAACAAGGGTCCGGCGCCAATGACGAAAATTCGGGTCATGCGTCTTTTCCTGAAATATCGTCGTGCTGCGACAGTTCCAATTCCAACTGTCCATGGTATCGGGATGCAAGATTCCCGTCAAAGAAAGGGGCGAATTGTTGGGCGCTGTCCGGTTTTTTGTCGTCGATGTCCCAGTCCACGGGATAGGCCCCCTCGCCGATCAGGGCCCGGTTGCCCGTCGGCGAACGCCGTCCTTCGGCCCGCATCAGCGCCATGACGGGACGCTTCAGTTCAAAGGCCATGCGCGCCGTTTCCATGGCGCCGCCGCGCCGGCGACTTTCGATCACCCAGACGCGATTCGACAGGGCCGCCACCGACAGATTCCGGGCCATGGCCGTTCCGGCGGAAAACCCCTGCCCCGGCGGGAATTGCGATAAAACACACAGCCGCCCCTCGGACTCGGCGATGGTCGTCCATTCTCTTCCCGACCAGTCCTGAATGCCGTAGGGCAACACCAGAATCGTCCCTCCCCCTGCGGAAACCGCCGACCAGTGGGCCGTCCGGTCCACGCCGTCGGCGTAGCCGCTGACAACCCGCCATCCGCGCCGAACGGTTTCTCGGGCCACAGCGGCTGCCGCGGCCTTTCCCCAACGCGTCGGCGTTCGTGTGCCAATCACCCCCGCCATCGGTCCCTCACAGAGTGACAGGGGCCCCCGAGCGAAGAAAAATGAAGGCGCCCGGCGGTCCAGGGTCTCCGCCAGACGCCGGGGATATTCTTGCGTATCCTTGAAAACCAGTCGCCATCCCAGCGTGTCCCAATGGGCCAGGCGCCCGACCAGGCGCTCGACGTCAGGCACGGCGTTCAGAGCCTCCACCTGCCGGACAGTCAATCCAAAACGCTGTTCCCATTCCTTTTCCGACAGTTTCAATAATTCGAGAAACGATTCGCTCGCGGCAGCCAGGGCTTGTTCGATCCGGTCGAAAGTCACCGGACCGATCCCGCGACAGGAAGCGACTCCATAACGCGCCGCCTTTTCCAGAGGGTTTATCCGCGAATCTGCAACGCGCATCCTGTCAATCCCTCATCGGGGTTGTCCGTTCCTCCCCGGAGTAAATTCTGGCCCAAGTAGCTGACGCGTGTCGCATACCGATCCCGGGTGTCGCCCTGAACAAAGCGCACCTGGGCGATTCCGCCTTTTTTCGCCCGGAATCGAATTCGCGCAAAGGCGCCCTTTTCGGGCAGACGCCGGAGACTGACCATTCCCACGCCGTAGTAGATTTCGCCCAATTGGTTAAAGGCTTCGTTCATTTCGATCTTGTCAAAAGGAAACTCATCATGGAAAGGCCCGTCGAGGATATTGATCCCGCGCGTCACATAGTTGTCCGTGTCCTCGTCCACCACCTCCAGCCGCTCGCGGTCAAAGGCGATATGGAAGCGCACATCATCCACATACATGCGTCGCGGATTATCCAGCCACACGTCCACGTAAAAATCCTGTCCCACCGGGATCGACTGTCCCGGTCCGTACAGGGTCAGACGGGCCACTTTCTGTTCCGGTCCCACGACGGTTTCCGGATCCAGCAAAAACTCCGGTTCCAGTTCCTCATCGCGGTCGAAGGATTGCAAAACGGCCACATGGGTATTGATAACGCCATCGCCGTCCACCTGTGGGTCGCCCAGCACGTTTTCGGCGCCCCGCCAGAATCCAGTCCCTTCGCCGAACTCAATTTGTGAAGCGAAACTGTTTTGCAGAGCGTTCCACTGGATCGACATCAAATTGCGATAGGATTGAATAAATGATTTTTTTAACGCCATGTCGGCATGAATCACGCCGGAGCCGCGATTGACCAGTACCCGCGGCGGCGTCAGGCAATAGGCCGCCAGGCCTTTGAGGTCCACGCTCTCCGGGGCCACAATGTTCGGATCATATTCCAGGGCCAGGGTCATCCGGTCGCCGACCAGAAGGGCCGGATTGCTCAGACTCAATGTGGTGATAAAGGATTCGCCCTGCCGGGTGGACACGTTGGCGGGCGACAGAGACAACACACACAGGTTGATGTTGGCCTTGTCCTCAAAACGCCCGGTGAACATGGGGCCGGTCGAGCCGGAACCCGACGGCCGGGCGCCTGTGCTCTTGCGGGTCAACCGCGTGGTGGTCTTGCCCGCGCCCGCGGCAGACGATCCCGCGCCCCCGCCACTGGATGGAGCGCCGGAACCCGGACGGTTGGAATCGCTCAACAGATTGGCGCGGTTGGTCTCCGCGCCGGAATCTCTATTGCGGGACGAACGGGAGGAACGCGATGAGCCGGAGGAACGACTGGACCGGGACGAGCCACTGGAGCGGCTGCCCCGAGACGAACTGCCGGACATGGAATTGCCATAAGCCGAGCCGCCATACGTGGAATTACCGTAGGCGGAACCGCCATAACGCGAAGACCCCCCATAGGCGCCGCCACTCACGTTCCCTCCATACCGCGAATTGCCCCCAACCGACGATCCATAGGGAGAACTGCCATAGGGGGTTCCGGAAGACCCCGTCCGGCTGCGCTGCGCCCGAAGGGCCGGCGCCATCAGCGCGGTCGCCCAAATCATGATCATGATATATCGAAAACGTCTCATCGTATCCTCCACAGAAACTCGCAAACAAGGTTCACCATTTGAATCGGGCCGTGTCCCGACGTCATTTTCATCATGTATTGTGTCCATTTTGATGGACATGGGGAAATCCCATGAAAAGACGCCCACTGAAACACGACAACCAACGAAATACCAGCAACAAATGTGCCTGTTTCGAAATTTCTTCTTTCCCTTGCGCAGTAATTGCGAGCATATATCCCGAACCGATGAAAACCAAACGAATAGATTGAAAAAAAAAACAGGTTCTGCTCAACTCCCACCTCCGATTCGCCGATAAGTAAGATGGAGAGGCTATCCATGAAACGATTCACCGATATCATTCGATTGTGGCGAACCGGGAAAACCCGATTCACTCGCGCCCTGGCGCTGGCCGGAGCCTTGGGGATCGTGGGCGTTGTCGTGGCGACCAACCGGATTTCAGCTCAGGGACTGCCTTTGCAGATGCCCTCGACGCCGACCACGTCCCTCGCCACCGCCGCGCCCTCAACCCCGACGCTACGGTCCACCACCGAGGCGAGCGATTCCGGTTCCACCGTGCCCATCCAGATCGGCCCCGTGAGCGCCCTTCCCGCCGACGCGCCTTTTACGGCTCCTACGGAAGAATTTTTGTTGAAGCCCAACATGCCCACGATCTCGGAATTGCCACCGCTGGGACAGGCGACCACCGGGCCGCTGGGAATAGACTTGACGGGGATACATCCGCTGGATAAGCAGTTTCTGGAGGAAGCCGCGCGTCTCTCCAAGTATTTCCCCGACTTTGATATCAATCAATTGCCACGGGTCAAGCGCACGTTGGACCTGGACTGGACCTTTGTCGAGTTGCCCCCCACGCCCACACCGCCTCCGCCGCCCACACCGGTTCCCACGCCCACCCCCACGCCGTTCCTCATCGACATCAATTCCGCCGACGAGGATCTCTGGATGCGGCTCGGCGGGATGGATGAGCGTCGGGCGCGCGCCATTCTCGATTTCAAGGAAAAGAATGGCCCGTTCAAATCCGTGGACGATCTCGAACAAGTGTTCGGCGTCACGGGGGTGATGATTGACCGCTGGCGTTCGTCTCTTTACTCTGGCGCCTTCCCCCCGCGCCATTCCTGGTCGCGCTACACGGCGCCCCACAACCGTTATTACATCGGCCCCTATACATCCTATCGAGATCTGTACGCCCCAAAGCAAAGACAAAGCGCCGTCCCTCTCCCCACGCCGACCCCCTCGCTCCAATCGAATCGATAGGGGGGGCCACAGGCTTGAAAATCGGCGAGGCCTTCGACGGGCGCAACGAAAAAGAATTGCATCCGTCCGACGGTTTGTTGAAAGTAAAGCATGTAAGGCGTTTGGTCGTTTGCCTTTCCCCTTTTTAATTTTAAGGTCCTCTCGGCGGTGTCGCGTCCCTTAAGATGTGCCGCGATCGTCGTTGACAACAGGAGGTCCTCCCGATGGGATTGCCCGACATAGATTCTGACGGCCTCATGCAGCGTCAGATTCAGGAACTGGTTGAAATCGGCGTGGCGCTGTCGAGTGAATTGAACCTGGACGTCCTGCTCGAGAAGGCGCTATACAGCGCCCGGCGGCTGACCCGCGCCAATGCCGGCACACTGTATATCTACGAAAACGACACCCTTGTCTTTAAAATCCTGCACAATGAACAACTCGGCGTTTATCAGGGCGGCACAACGGGGACGGAAGTCTCCCTGCCCCCCGTGTCCATGAATCCTCTGAATGTCTCGGCCCGCGCGGCTCTTGAAAAAAAGACGTTCCGAATTGCCGACGTCTATGACTCTCGGGAATTTGATTTTTCTGGCCCCCGCATCTACGACAAGGAAACCGGATACCGATCCCAGTCCATGCTGGTCGTGCCGATGCTCAACCATAAACAGGAAGTGCTGGGCGTCTTGCAGTTGATCAACGCGCAGGACCCGGAAACCGGCGCAGTCGTCGAATTCTCCGATGAGGCCGTCGGATTGACCCAAGCCTTTGCCTCACAGGCCGGTGTGGCGATTTCCAACGCCAGCCTGATCAAAGAAACCCAGAATCTGCTCGACGCCGTTATCACCGTCCTGGCCACCTCCATCGACCAGAAGTCACCCTACACAGGCAACCACGTCCAGCGGGTCGCCGAGTTCAATCAATATATAGCCGAAGTCATCAACAACAAGACGGACGGCCCTTTTGCAGACGTTCATTTCCCGCCGGAAGAATTGGAAACCATCCGCATGGCCGGTTGGCTCCATGACGTGGGCAAGGTCACGACGCCGGAATGGATCATGGACAAGGCCACCAAGCTCCAGGAGGTCTTCGATCGGATCGCGCTGATCGAACAACGCTTCGCGACCATTGCGCGGGGCGTCGAGAACCGGGCCCTCACCCAAAAAATTGAATTGATCCAATCGGGCGCCGCTCCGGAAGCCCTTCAGGCCATTGACGAGAAAACGAAAACGGAATTGCAGGCCCTGGAGGACGACCTGGCGTTTATCCGCGGCTGCAATTCCCCCAGGGAATTTCTGCCCGACGACCGGGTGGAGCGGCTGCGCGCCATTGCCGCCCAAACCTACGAATGGAACGGACAGACGCTCCCGCGTCTCACGGAATCGGAACTGGAAAATCTATCGGTCCGCAAAGGGAGCCTGACCGACACGCAATTCAATATCATGCGCCGCCACGTGGTGCTGACACGCCGTCTGTTAAGGCAGGTGCCCTTCCCGAAGCGGCTCGAAAATGTGCCGCTCTACGCCTCGCATCATCATGAAAAACTCAATGGCCGGGGCTATCCGGACGGACTGACGGCCGAAGACCTGCCGTTGCCGTCCCGCATCCTGGCCGTGGCCGACATCTATGAAGCGCTGTCTGCGAAGGACCGACCCTACAAGAAGGCGTTCTCCAAGGAGAAAATGCTGGAAATCCTGACCGCCGCCGCAAATCATGGTGAAATCGACGCCGACATTGCCCGCCTCCTCGTCGAGGATAAAATTCACGAGGATTTTGAACGGGATTATAGCAAAAAAGCGAACCGATCTTCAGGAGGCTCTCTCACGGTCTGATGTTTTCGCCGACAACGGGCGCGAAGGTCGTCAGGGTCAGACGTGCGAAGACAATCAGCCCTCACCCCCAGCGAAGGAGCGGAGAGTCATGTTTGAGAAAAAAGCCATTATCACCGTTTCCCTGCCAGCCGCGCCCATCTATGACTACCTGCGGCATCGGTATGAATCGCGGAACTATCGCCAGGCTTCTCTGGCCGTCAAAGGCTATCAACCGGCCATTGAATGCCGCCGGGAAGAGCAGAACAGGCATCTGGAATTCTGGGTTCGGGGACGAGACGCGCTCCTGAAATTTCCGACCAGCAGCTGGACCTGGACTTACGACCTCAAGCCCATTAGCGACAGCGAAACGGAAGTCGAAATCGGCTATCGTTATCCATGGCCTCTGGCCATTATGGGCTTCGGAACCATCGCCCATCAGGCTGGAAGCGAGATTATAGAAACCGTCCTGGCCCTGGATGCGCTGGCCGTCGACCCTGAATCATTGAACCGATGAAGGGATGCTTCCGTTCGGTTCCGAACGCCGGATGAAAAAAATCGCCAAAGCGACCGCTTGAGAAACGCGCCCCCACCCGTTGTTTCTTTATCATTTTCATAAAAAGGAGTGGGTATGCGCGTCCATTGTTTGTTTCATGTCCCCTTTGAAGGTTTGGGGACGATTGAAGAGTGGCTGTCCCAAAAGGACGCTACGGTTTCCGTCACGCGTTTTTTTGAGCCTTTCGATCCGGCGGATCTACCGGCGCCCGAAGGCTTGGATTTACTGATCGTCATGGGCGGCCCCATGAGCGTGAACGATGAGACGATCCATCCCTGGCTGACGGCAGAGATCGATTGCATTCGCCGCGTCATCAAAGCGGACAAAGCCGTTCTGGGCGTCTGTCTGGGGGCGCAGTTGATCGCCAAGGCTATGGGCGCGAGGATCTATCCCAACCCCGAAAAAGAAATCGGATGGTGGCCCATCGAGGCCGTATCGAATGAAGCAAACAATGGCAGTGGCGCATCATGCGACCCGTTCCAATTCCCACCGTCCTTGCCGGTCTT